>CAZMRP010000026.1:0-18347 GCA_964568275.1 uncultured Myxococcales bacterium | reverse complement strand
CCCCCTCTTCGTCGGGGAGGAGCAGGTAGCGACGCGCGCCAGGCACGACGCGAAGGGCCGGCGGCGAGTTTCAGTCCCCTCTTCGTCGGGGAGGAGCAGGTAGCATGAACCGGCTGGACCCCCGCCTGGATCCGCGGAGTCTCGTTTCAGTCCCCTCTTCGTCGGGGAGGAGCAGGTAGCCAGACAGTCGCCTGCACCTCGGCGTAGTCCGCGTACCGTTTCAGTCCCCTCTTCGTCGGGGAGGAGCAGGTAGCGACAGTGATCTGTCCATGATTCGTGCGGTCAGTAGCGTTTCAGTCCCCTCTTCGTCGGGGAGGAGCAGGTAGCCGCTGCGACATCTCGTGGAGATCTATCCCGTTCCGGGTCACGCGGCAAGCACGGAACTCAGAAGATCCTGAACCTGCACGAAGACCCGGGGGATTTGCGGACTCGCCGAGAATCGGGTCGTCTATCCCACGTCGCCGCAGTAGGCCAACAACTCGCAGTCGGGACACTTGCCGCGGTCCGACGTGGGTTCCGGGAGCCGTTCGGCCGCCAGCATCGCCCGGATGGCGCTCAGCCGGTCCTCGAGAGCCGCCAGGTCGCGGTCCGTGACGTCGCAAGGATGGACGCGCATCTCGGGGATCTCGACCAGGAAGCCGCGCCGTGCCGGCTTGCCGAACGTCTCCTCCAACATCACCGCGTACGCCGCCAACTGAGCGCGCACGTTCGGCTGCAGGCCCCGTCTCGACATCTTGAACTCGACGGGGGCGATCCCACCGCCGATCTCCAGCACCATGTCGACCGTGCCGCTCAGGCCCAGGCGGTCGCTGGCGCAGCGGACCTCGAACTGCTTCGCGGCGGACCGGAACCCGAACCGCCGCGCGCTCCGGCGTCGTTCCAGGCGCTCTACCAGCGCGTGGACCTCGGTTCCGATCCGCACGCGGGGCGGCAGGTACTTCTTGACCGGCATGCACAGGGCGTAGAACAGCACCCGCGGGCAGTAGGCGTACTGCTTGAGGTCCCACGCCGTCAGCACCGGGTACGGTAGCGACGAGGGGCCCGCGGGCGTGCCGCCGGCTTCGATCGTCCCGAGTTCCGATCTCATACGAGCCTCACGATCGACTCCTGCGTCTGGCCGAGCACCCGGCCGGCGGCGAGGATTCGATCCACGTCCGACTCGCACATCGGCGCGACGATCACGTTGCCGGCCTCGCCCGAGAGCAGGCGGCCGAGACGGGCGAACAGCTCCTCGCGGCGGTTGCGGCCGAGGCGGCCGAAGAAAGCGCTGAACTGGACGGAGACCAGCCCGTAGTCCTTGCACGCCTCGAACATCTTCTTGCGGATCTTGTCCTCCTCGACGTCGTAGATCACCAGCACCGCGTCTTCCATCGCCGTCTCCTTCCGGGCCGCCTTCCCGTCCTGCGGCCCGGCGTCCGCGCCGCCTCCCGCGCCCGTTCGCGGCCTACCACCGGAACCGGTACGGTCGATAGCGCCGCTCGCCTCGTAGCGCGGTCGCCAGGTGGTGCGCCTGCGCCTGGATGACCGCGCGCATCGGCAGCGACTTGCCCTCGTACGTCACGGGGGTCTCCAGGCGCTCGAGGGTCCGGCCGGCGACGACCTTGCGCGCCGCGTGGTCGAGCCTGCCCTCTTCCATCCGCACGGTCGTGCCACGCGTGAACAGCGCGATGACCGTCCGATCGACCACCGGTTGCCGGTACTCCTCGACGACGTCGAGCACGAGCGACGGCTTCCCGGGGCGGTCGACGTGGAGGAAGCCGGCGAACGGCTCGAGACCGGCCACCATCAGCGCCGCCCAGACCTTGGAGTAGAGGATGCCGTAGCCGTAGTTCAGGGCCGCGTTGACCGGATCCTCGGCGCCGCGATGGTGGCGCGCGGCGAAGAGCTCGGCGCCGAGGAGCTCCCGCACCCCGGCCCAGTAGATCCGACCGGCCGCCCCCTCGACGGCGAGCAGCGCGCCGCGTGACGCGTCCACGGTTTCCGGCGCGGGCCGGCGGGCCGGAGCTCGGCTCTTGCCCGTACGCGGTTGGATCGCGCCACTACCGACCGTGTCCGCGCCGTGATGCTCGTCCGCCCGGTTCGGTGACCCATCGGCTCTGGCCGCAACGGGGGGACCCGACGGCGGCCGGAGGCCCACCGGCCCGGCGACCCGCGCCTGCCACGAGGACTCGACCGGCTCCGGCAGATCGCCGGCGTCGCACGAGCGTCCGACGCGCGGCAGGAGCGCCTCGATGGACGCCACCGCCGCGCGCACCCGGCCGAAGCGCTCGGCATCCGTCCCGGCGAGGTACTTGGCGAAGTACTTGAGCAGGTTGGCCTGGTTGTGCAGCTTGCCGGCGACGACCGATCTTGCGAACTGCAGGCCGCGGCGGTCCTCGATCGCCGCCATCTGTTCCCGGCGGGTCTTCACGGTGGCCGTGAGCATCGGGGAGGAGAGCATCGCGTACGGCGTGCCGGTCGACTCCAGGAAGACCGTGCGGATGCCCCGTTCGCACAGCTCGCGGATCAGGTCGCAGGAGAGCGCGACGCCCCGGGCGCCGACGACCAGCTCGCTCATCCGGAACAGCGGAACCTCGTCGACGACCTTGCCGTCCTTGCGCACCTGGAGTCGTTCGGAGTGCAAGGCCAGGAACGTCCCGAACTGGACGGCCACGACCTGCGTGCGCGGCGGGAACGGCTCGCCGCGCCCGATCAGCGCCGGACGCGGAACCAGCGACTCGTAACTGTCGGGCTCGGGCTTCGCGGGCGGCGCGGCAACGTCGGCCATGGCCTCCTCCTGTCACGATTCGGTTGTCAACGAGCGCTCCGACGCGGCTGCGTCGCCACCGATTCTACACCCGAACGCCTCACCGCAACATCGCCTGCGCATCCGTTCGGTGGTTGCCGCGCTCGACTCCAGTCGACTGGACTCCGGAGTCTGGTCGACTAGACTCCGGGCCGCGGAGGAGACCATGCCCGAGACACCGCGGCGTACCCCGCCGGCCGGTCGGACCCCGACCGCTTCGGCTTCCCCTGCCACAGCGACGCCCGCAGCCGTGCGACAGGTGGCGGCAAGTGCCGCGGCTTCCGCGGCGGCGCTCGCCCGCCGTGCCGAGGCACTGGTGGCCGCCATCGAGCGGCAGAAGGGGACCATCGGAGCCGGCTTCTACGAGATCGGACGGGCGTTGGCCCAGCTCGTCGACGAGAAGCTCCACGTGCCGCTGGGCTATGCGTCGTTCGCGGCGCTGGTCGAGGAGCGCAAGCTGATGTCGCGCGCCTTTGCCTGGCAGCTCATCGCCATCTACCGGGCGATCCCCAAGGAGACGGTGCAGCAACTGGGGCCGCAGAAGGCGTTCGAATGGCTCCGGCTGCTGCGCGCCGAGGCGGGCCCGGACGCGGGCGACGACGAGGTCCAGGAACGCGCGGCGGGCGAGCCCGTCGTCGCGGGGCTGTCGGTGGCGGAGATGACCGTGGCGCAGCTCGCCGAGCTGCGCCGGAAGTTCCAGGAGCGCCAGGACGCGGCCCGACGGGACCCGGGGGCCGCGGAAGCACGGCGCACCGCCCGGGCGCTCGGGCAGCACCTGCAACGGATCGGCGCCGAGGAGGCCGAGGTCAGCTCCCGATACGTGCGCGGCACCTGGCAGATCCGCGTGGTGCTCGACGTGCCGTCGGCCCAGGCGATCTGCGGGAGGAAGTGATGACCACCAAGGGGAAGTCCCGTTCGGCGAAGGTGACGGTCCGCATCGACCGTGCGCTGCGGCGGAGCTGGCTCGCCGCGCTGCGCATCGTCCGGAAGTCCGCCAAGGGAGAGGCGACTTCCTTCGACGAGCGCTGGGAGGCGGTGGCCGACATCATCGACCACGAGCCGCCGCTCTACCTGGCCGGCGGCTTCGCCACGGCCAAGGAGTTCCTGGCGGCCGAGCTGGGGGAGACGGAGCGGACGGCGCGGCGCTACATGCGCGTGGCGCGCTTCGCGTCGCCCGTCGAGGAGGCGCGCTACGGGGTGAGCAAGCTGGACGCGGTGTTGGCGTTCCTGGAGGCGCGGGCGGGCAAGCCGTTCGGCCGCCTCCCGATCGACTTCAAGCGGCTGCGGATCCCCGTGCAGCGCGACCAGCGGTCGCGCCGGCTGACGGTGGTCTCGGCCTCCGTGGAGGAGATCCGCTCGGCGACGCGGCTGCTGCTCCGGTCGTCGGGGAAGCCGGCTCCCGGGAGCGCGCCGCTGGTCCGAGCCGTCGTCGCTGCGCTCGGCACCGGGCGTCTGGGGGAGGTGCGCGTGCGGCTGGCGGGAGGCAAGCTGTCGTTCAGCGGCGTGCCGGCGGACGCCCTGCCGGCCTTCGCCGCGGCGCTGGCCGCCGCCAAGGTCCCCGCGACGCCGGGGTAGCCGCCCGGCCCGCCGGCCGGGAGGCACCTTGTCCGGCCAACGTTGGCCGGCGGAACGGCAACGTTGGCCGCTGCGCCCGTGAGCCCGGCCGAGAGGGGCACCGGGGGTTCGTTGGGTAGGATGCCGGGACGCGCTGCAGCAACCAGGAAGCCGCCCGGGCGTAACCCCGGGGACGCGCGTTTCAGCCGATTCGACCGGCCGGCGACGCGGGATCCGTCGTTCCTCGAGCGCCGCGCCCGATCTACGAACCGGGCGCGTTGCGGCCGTTGTTCCTGGCCTGTCGCGGATTGACTGACGGCTGCTGCGTGGCAGAATCCGAGCCATCGGCACGGGGAGACCAACCTCATGAGCTTCGCCGAGACCTTCGCCCTTGCTGTGGGTTCGTCGCCCGGGTCGGACGCCACGCCGTACGAATACCAAGTGCGGGCCGCGGAGGCGCTGCTGGCCGGTCGCGACGTGCTGCTCAGCGCGCCGACAGGCGCCGGCAAGACCCTCGCCGCCCTCCTGCCCTACCTGCACGCACGCCGAACCGGTATTGTCTTCGCCGACCGCGTCCTCTACGCCCTCCCCCTCAGGGCCCTCGCGCACCGCCTCGCCGCCGATACCGCCGCGTCGCTCGCAACCGGCTTCCCGGACGTGAAGGTCGCCATCCAGACCGGCGCCCAACCGGATGACGATCTCCTCCGCGGCGACATCGTCTTCACCACGATCGACCAGCTGTTGTCCGCCTATCTGACGCTCCCTCTGTCGCTCTCCCGGCGTCTCGGCAACATCAACGCTGGCGCCCTCGTCGGATCCCTCGTGGTGTTCGACGAAACGCACCTGCTGGAACCCGCGGTCGCGCTGTCCACCCTGACCCATCTCCGCCGTGCCCTCCGGAACCGTTGTCGGCTGGTGCTCGCCACCGCCACCCTCGGACGACCCTCCCGCAAGAAGCTGCGCGAGGAACTGGACCTCGTCGAAGTCACGCCGGCGCCGCAGGAGACCGCCTCCATGCCGGCCCTCGCCCATCGCCATCGCACATGGGTGCGGCGAGACGGCCCCCTGACGGCAAGGGCTGTGCGCGACGTCCACCGGGCCGGACGGACCCTGGTGGTCCTGAACTCGGTGCGGCAGGCACAGGAAGTGGCCCGGGATCTCCTTTCCTCTCCTCCCGCGGGCGCAGAGGTACTCGTCCTGCACAGCCGATTCCTGCCCGGCGACCGGGCGGCGGCCGAGGCGACCCTCGCAGAACGACTCGGTCCGCAGTCGGCCGCCTGCAACGTAATCGTCGTCGCCACCCAGGTCGTGGAAGCGGGGATCGACTGCTCGGCGGACCTCCTGCTCACGGAGATCGCCCCGGCGAACGCCCTGGTGCAACGCGCGGGACGGTGCGGCCGCTACCGACCTCCTCGGAACCGGGGAGAGGTGATCGTCCACGATGCGCGCCGCGACCGCGGGCCCTATGCCGATGTCCGCGCGTGCGTGGATGGCGCCTGGGATCGCCTGCCGGTGGAGCCGACTCGGTGGTCCGGCGACGACGAGGCGGACTTCGTCGATCGGTCGCTCGGCCACCACGAGGCGGCGCTCCTCGATCGGGAGGTCTTCTCGCAGTCGGCCCGACGAACCACGGATGAGCAGATCCATGCCGCCTGGTGCGACGGTGACATCCGATCACTGGCCGAGCGCGTCCGCAACGTCCGTTCGGCGACGGTCTTCGTGACGGCGAACCCCGACCGCGACGTGGTCCTGACCGAGCGACCGGTGGGATTCTCGCTGCCGTGGACGGTGTGGACGTCGTTCGTTCGCTCGGTCGGGCGCGAACGGATTCTCGGTGCCCTCGACGACGACGAGGCAGTCGCCGACCGGGTCTGGACACCTCTCACCGGCGAGCAGGAACCGCGACCCGCGTTCGCCGTGCCGCCTTCGCTGGCCCGCTACGGGGCGGTGGGACTCGAACTGGGAGAGCCGTCGACCGCGGCTGGCCCGCCGATCCCCCACCGGGGCGCCACGTCATGGACTCGTCCGCGATACCGCGCCGAGACGTACCGCGATCATGTCCGGCGGGTCGTCGTCGCCGCCCGAAGTCACCTCCAACGCTCCGCGGCCGGTGTGGCGGTGCTGGCTGCCCACCACGGAATTGCGCCGACCGTGCTCAGGAACGTGGTCCTGGCGACGGCCGCGCTGCATGACGTGGGGAAGCTCTCGCGACGGTGCCAGGAGGATGTGGCGGCCTACCAGGCGGCGCGGCACAAGCGGGTGCCGGAGCCCCTCGCGCACACCGACTACGATCCGATCGCCGACGCCGGTGCGAAGTCCCCGTTCGGGCCACACGCCCTTGAGGGCGCCATGGCGGTGGCAGACTTGGTGGGCGCGTTGATTGCCGGCGCGGGCGCGTCCCCCGGCGCCGTCCAGACACTGACCACGGCGGCCATCTCAGCAATTGCGCGACATCATGCGCCGCGAGGCACCAGATCCGGGGAATTCGAACTCATTGATGGTGTTGAAGCGTTGGTGCTAGAGTCATCGTCCGAAACGCTGCGGTTGCCGTCGGAGGCGATTGGCCTGATGAAAGAGGCGAGAGAGACCGATCTCTCGGACTGTCTGCTCGATCCGCGCGGCCGAAGCGACCATCGTGACATGGTGCCGCTGTACTGGTTCCTCGTGCGCCTGGTTCGGCTATCGGACCAGGAGGGGACCGCGGCGGGGGCGTCGGAGGAGAACGCGACATGACGCAGGTGTACCGGCTCCTCAAGACGACGGGCACGCACGGGGATGCGCTGGCGGCGTCCGGTCTGGCGCACCTCTTGGCGCGGATCTCCCGGCCCGACGATCCGCGCACCGTGACGCTCCGGGATGCCGGCGGGTGGTACGAGATCGAGGTACGTCCCGACGTGGAGGAACCGGATGTCGCCGCGTGGGACGGCGATCCGTTCTACCCGTACGTGTCCGGCGTGTGGAAGAAAGAGGGTGAGGTTCCGCCCGGGGCGATCGACTACAAGGAGGAGAGTCGCCGGCTGGAGGAGAAGAGGAAGGCGGCGGCGGCGAAGCCGAAGCGGCGGAAGGGCGCGACGGCGGTGGATGCCGAGACCGAGGCGCTCACGGAGGCTGCGGAGGAGCCGCACGGGGAGATCCGCCTCCTCCGGGCGCTCAACTCGATGCGCCAAGGTTTCGCCGGCGACGTGCAGATGAACGTGGCGATCCGACGGGCCGTGCCCAAGGATGTGCTGGCCAGCCGGCTTGTCCGCCTCCGGGAGCCGATGCCGTCGGAGTACAGCGAGGGCCCGCCCTTCGCCGTGGACGGCTTTTCCGCCAGCCAGTGGTTCCTGCCGCTGGCGGGCAAGGGGGCCAACCGCGTGAAGGGCGACGGCGCGGGGCCGTGCCAGTTCCCCGCGCGGTTCCTCGACTGGTTCGAGACGTGGATGCGCTACGTCGGGATGTACCAGTCGATGACGGCGTCGCGTTCGGGGGACGACATGTGCGTGATGGTCCCGATGCCCGCCGACATCCCGTTGCCGGCTCTGAACGCCGTGCGGGAGCACCTGCGGACCGCCCGCATCGGCCGCGGGAACCTGGAGATTTGCGCGATCATCGAGACGTGTCGCGCGCTGATCCTCCACAGCGAGGAGTACGTACGGGACGAGAAGCCGCTCTTCCGCTTCCTGCGGAAGAGCCCGGCGGCCATTCTCTCGGGGCTGCACTTCGCGCTGTTCAAGAAGATGGGTACGGCGTCTTCGATCATGAACGTCTCGGTGCTCGGCGTGCCGGGCTGGTTCCCGATCTCAACCCGACAGGACGCCGAGGCGTGGTTGGAAACGCTGACGGAACTCGACGAGTTCCAATGGCAGTTCGTGCAGCACGGCACGGTCATCGACGTCGATATCCTGCGGCACCTCCGGGAGTGCCTCGCGCAGGGCACGTTGTCGGCGGCGCTCGGGTTCCTGGCGCGGATGCCGGTGGCCGTGATGGGCCGGCTGACGGCGAAGCAGTTCACCCGACTCCTGTCGGAGTCGAGCGTAAGGAGGATGGTCATGGCATTCGAACCCCCGGTCGGCAGGATCATCGACGACCCCGGCTTCCGCAGCTTCGCGAAGGCGATCCGCGCGGTCACGATCCACGCGATGCTGCACTCGGAGACCCGCGTGGTCGAGCCGTTCTACGGGCTCGCCCAGACCTGGAAGCAGCATGCGGGCGACAAGGCGCGCATGGCCGCGCTGTTCGGCAAGTTCCTGCAGGAGTTCAACCAGACGGTGAGCCGCAGCCGGGAGATGGACGCGAAGAAGGGCCGCGCGGGCAGGTACTACCCCGGGCTGCTCATGGAGGACGATCTGGCCGGGGTGCTGAAGTTGATGGAGGAGCCGGGATCGTCCAGCGCCTTGGTGACCCACCTGCTGCTCGGCTTCGGGTACGCGCAGGTGAAGCGAACGTCCGGCGAAGCGCCGGCCGAGGGGAAGGAGTAGACCGATGTACCGTTCCGTCAGCATCAGCGGCCTGGTGACGCTCAACCTGCACTCGCTCAACAACGAAGGCACCGAGGGCAACCAGCAGTTGACCCGGCAGGTGCAGATCGTGGGGCCGGAGGGTTCCCTGCATACCGTCAACGCCATCAGCGGCGACATGTTCAAGCACGGTCAGTGCGAGCACTTCCGGGCGATCGCCATCGACGCCGGCCTGCCGCTGTGCGACCCGTCACGCCGGGGCGACGCCAACCGCATCAACGCCGACCCGGGGTTCGCCGAGTTCCTCAAGTCGGCCAAGAAGAAGCGCCCCGCCTCCGAGGTCCAGGCGGAGATCCTCAAGCGCTGCGCCCTGACCGACTGCGAGGGAACGCTAGTGGTGGCCGAAGGGCATTCGGTGCCGCGCAAGTCGTGCATCGAGTTCGGCTGGGTGGTCGGGCGGCCGGAGACGACGCGGACCGACTCGTTCGTGCATGTGAAGTACGAGCCGGAGGGCCGGGGCTCGAGCGCCGGCGAGGAGACCGGCCTTGGTCAGGCCCTGTTCTACCGCCCCGCGAGTTCGGGGCAGTACGCGGCGGTGGTGCACGTCGAGTTGGATCGGGTGGGGCGTAACGACATCACGCACGAGGCGATCCCGGAGAGCGAGCGCCGCAAGCGCATGGACGCCCTGCTCAAGAGCCTCGCCTATGTCTTCGTGCAGCCGCACGGGGCGCACAGGAACACGCAACTGCCGCATGTGACGGCGTTCTCGGGCGTGGTCACGACGAGCACCGGCTCCGCCCCGGCGCCCACCTTCAGCCCGCTGGTTCCCGACTACGCGGAGCAGATCAAGAAGGTCGTCGGCCGGCTCAACGAGCTGGAGGGCGGCGGCAAGATCGAGGCCTTCGAGTTCGCCGATCTGGAAGGCTTCGTGGCGCGGTTGAACGACGTCCGCAAGAAGCTCGGCTGAGGTCGGGCGAGGCAGGAGTTGTCGTGACCAGCATCGCCCGTCCCGAAGTCTGGGTCGCCGCCGACATCCGGGCGACAGCCCTCTTCTCGCTGCGCCCGGCGACGACGACCAGCGCCGGTGGTCGCACGCTGCCGTTGCCGACGCCGTACGCTGTGAAGATGGCGTTGCTGGACGCCGCCTTCCATGCCGACGGTCCCGCGGCCGGAGCGGCGATCTTCCCGGTGTTCCGGGAGGCCGCCGTGGCCCTGCTGCCTTCCGAGCGCGTCACCGTAACCAACACCTTTCAGCGCGTGCTGAAGATGGCGCGCTCGGACAGCGGCGGCAAGGCTGACGACGAGGCGGCCGAGGAGGTTGACAACCAAGGCGGATCGGCGTCCGGACCGCTGGCCAACACGCTGGGCTACCGGGAGTTGGCGTTCCTGCACGGTCCGTTCGTGATCGCGATCGGCCTGCGGGATCCGTGCGCCGTGTCGAGCGTGGCATCGCTGCTGTGGCGGGTGAACTACCTCGGCCGTCGGGGCGGTTTCGTGCAGGTGATGGACGTGCAGACGGATCGGCCGTTCGATCCGCGATGGACGGTGGTTGACCCATCGGGTTGGCAGCCCGAGCACGCGCCGAACGGCGATCTGGCCGTGCCGTTAGATGACTTCGGGCCCCAGGCAACGCTGGACACCGTGAACCCCTTCTCGCCCAAGCCCGCGAAGGCGAACCGGGACCGCGTCACCCACTACCGAATCCTGCCGCTGAAGCGATGCAGTTCATCGCGCGTATCGACCGAGTATCGCCTGGTCGCCTCGCTCGGCAGCCCGGCGCACCAGTAGGCCAGCACACAACGTCCGCGGCGGACGCGGAAGACCGACCCGAACCGCGCTGGGGACGCGCCGCGACGGCTCAGCCCGCGACCTGTCTCACCCCCCGACCCTCACCTCGATCCTGCCGCACCCGAACGTCGCGGCCTTGCCGACGTTGATGCGCTCGGTCACGCGGAGGAGGGGCAGGAACGGGGCGAGGTCGCCCTCGTAGGCGGCCGAGCCCTCGTAGCCCTGGATCACGTGCACCCGGCCGGTGCGCGACGAACGACGCGGCAAGGCCACAAAGCCGCCGCCGCTCGAGCAGGTGGCCACCTCGTCGGCCAGGCGGCCCAGAAGCCGATGGTCGATCTCCCAGGGTTTCCCGCAGAAGAAGTACTGCGTCGCGCTCGCGCGATCCCGCGCGCGCTTCAGGAGTTGGCCGAACGACGGCGCCGTGTCGGCGGACGCGTCCCTCGTCACCAGCGTCGGCGTCACGAAGCGCACCGTCAGACGTTCGACCGGACCGGTGGCCGGCACGGCACCGGGTCGTTCGACCCGGCCGACGTTGCGCACGACCGGCTGGCCGGCGCGATAGACCGGCTCGGGGTCGCCGGCGCCCTGACCCGCCGCGACCACCGCTTCGACCTCGAACCGCCCCCGTCCCGGTCCGATGCCCGCCTCGCCCAGGCTCCGGAAGGCGACGACGAAGTACGGGAAGTAGGCGGCCGAATCGCCGATCAGGACCAGGTCGAAATGGAAGCCGGCGCCGGCGGGGAACTCGTCGGCAGCCGCGGGCTCGGGGGCGAGGACGAAGGGCCGGGGGATGTCCGACTGTAGCCGCAGGCGCTCGGCGCCGGGCGGCGGCGCCGCCGCGAACACGCGGGCGTAGGGGCACGCGCCGGCCAGAGCACATTCCCGGCAGGCTGCCTGCACGTCGTGGCAGACCAGCCTGCGGAATGCCAGGCCGAATGCACCGCGCAGGATGATGCCGACCCGCGGGCGCGGCAGCACCAGCCGGTCGATGGCACGCAGGGTGAAGCGGTAGCCCGCGACCCGGTAGTCCGGAAGGAGGAACTGGTCCAGGGAACCGGCCACACCGGCAGCCTATCGCACGACCCGCCGGCTGAACAGGTACCGGGGGATCGCGCGGTCGCTCCCTGGGCCAACGTCGGCGGGGCGGCCCGTGGCCATCGATGCTATCCTCGCCCGGTGGAGGCGGGGCGATGACGTTGCACGACGAGGTCCGGCAGCGCATCGGGGTGGTGGCTGAGATCTGCCGCCGCTACGGCGTGCGCGAGATCGCCGTCTTCGGCTCCGCCCTGCACCGTGAGGCGTCAGAAGCCGGGGATCTGGATCTGCTCGTCGCGTTCGAGGAGGGCACGTCGGTCGGATTCCTCGCGTTCGAACGCCTGCGACGCGAGCTGTCTGCGGCACTGGGCAAGCCGGTCGACCTCGTCCCGCGCGGCGGCCTGAAGGCCGCGATCCGTGACGAAGTGCTGCGGGAGGCGCGGGTGTTGTATGCGGCCTGAGCGGCTCTATCTGCAGGACATGGTCGAAGCCGCGGACGCCGTCGCCTACCCCGAGGTCCGCCGGCGCGAGGCCCGGCGCATCAGGCCGAGGACCTTGAACAGGCCGCCCCGGCCGGAGAGGAACCGGCGCAGCACCTTGGCCAGCTGGAGGTTCGTGCCGTCGTACGGATACCACCACGCCTCGTGGCCCGACGGCCGGTCGGTCAGGACGAGCTGCGGGCGCACGTACTCGCGCAGCGCATGGTGACTGTTGGTCGAGCCCATCCCGGTCTCGCCGATGCCGCCCCACGGCACGAACGGCATCGAGGCGGTGAAGGCGTGGTTGTTCACGGTGACCACGCCGCAGCGCAGCCGCGGCGCCAGCTCCTTCGCCCGCGCGACGTCGGACGTCCAGACGCTGTTCGTCAGCCCGTAGCGGTTGCGGTTGGCCAGCGCCAGCGCCTCCTCCAGGTGCCCGGCGCGGCGCACCGGCAGGAGCGGCCCGAAGGTCTCGTCGTTCCACACCGCCATCTCGTCGGTCGCCCCGTCGAGCACGGTCGGGGCGTAGCCGAAGCCGTCGCCGAGCCGCTTCCCGCCGCACAGCACCTTCGCGCCCTTCTCGAGCGCGTCCCGCACCTGGGCCTCCACGGCCTCGAGCTGCCCCGCGCTGCGCAGCGGGCCGACGTCCGAACCCTCCGGACCGCCCGTCACCGCCCGCAGCGACTTCACCCGCTCCACGAGCCGCGGCAGGAACGCGTCGCCGACGCCGCCGACCAGGATCAGCCGCTCGATGGAGGCGCAGTTCTGCCCGGCGTTGGTGAAGGCGCCCCAGGCGATCCCTTCCACGGCGCGGTCGAGGTCCGCGTCGGGCAGGACGATGGCGGCGTCCTTGCCGCCCAGCTCCAGCGAGCACGAGACGAACCTGCGCGCGGCCAGCGCCGCGACCTCGCGGCCGACCTCGACGCTGCCGATGAACGCCACGTGGTCGACCCCGGCCTCGACGATCGCCGACCCGACCGAGCCGGGCGCGTAGAACGGCACGAGCACGTCCTTCGGCAGGTGCTCGGCGAAGCACTCCGCCAGGGCACGGCCGACGAGCGCCGCGTCGGAGGACGGCTTGAACACCACGGTGTTGCCGGCCATCAGCGCCGGGACGATCGCGCGCAGGGCGAGCGCCACCGGGTAGTTCCAGGCGCAGATCACGGCGACGATGCCCTTGGGCACCTGGCGGACGACGGCCTTCTTGCCCGGGTACTTCGTAGGGTCGAGGCCGACCTTCTCGTCGCGCAGCAGTTTCCCGGTGCGTTTGGCCCACCAGGTGAACAGGTCGAGGTTCGGGACGATCTCGGCGAACCACGCCTCGACGGGCGGCTTGCCGTTCTCGCGGCCGAGCAGCTCCACCAGCTTCTCGGCCCGCTCGGCGAAGGTGTCGCGCACGCGCAGCAGCAGCCGGCCGCGCTCCTGGAACGACAGCGCGGCCCACGCCGGCTGGGCCTCGCGCGCACGGCGCACGGCGGCGGCGGCCTCCTCGCGCGTCCCCGCGGGGAGCGACTCCAGCTCGGCGCCGGTCCACGGGTCGAGGCAACGGATCGTGGTGGGGGAGCTGCTGGTCGGTATCGTCATCGTGTCTCCTCTCGCAGCGGCCGAAGGGTGCCGCGCGGGGTGCATCGGCCGCGGGCCGAGGCCCGCGGTTCGGATCCGGCCGCGCCGCGCACGGAAGGGCGCAGTCCGGTTGCGCAGGCGTCCTCGCTCCGACCGGCCACGTTACGGCACGACGCGCAGCAGGCGGACCGCCTCGGGGGCGAGGGTGTCGGTCCAGGCCAGCCCGCCGCCCGCGGGGGCCGCGACGAACGTCCCGCCGTCGAGCAGCTCGTCGAAGGTCGCGGCCGTGCCGGCGGTGAGGCCCACCGTCGTCGGCTCGAGCGTCAGCGTCACGGTCCGCTCCTCGGTCGCGATGCTGCGCACGGTCAGCCGCAGCTCGTCACCCGCGCCCCACCGCTCGACGAGGATTTCCGGGTCGGACGACAGCACTCCCGTGACCGGCTCCCAGCCGGTCTCGCCCAGCTCGCGGATCAGCGGCACGTAGCGCACGAACAGGTCGCGGTCCCGCTCGTAGAGCGCCGGGGCGTCCCAGTAGCGGTCCTCCGAGGCGTTGTGGGAGAACATGCTCGGGTAGACGCCGTAGAACAGCGAGATCCGCATGTAGCGTTCCACGAGGTCACGGCCGAACGCCGAGAAGTCGGTGTTCATCAGGGTCACGTACGGCTTGCGGTACGACAGCGTGCGCCAGAACAGGAACAGGTCGTCGCGCTGCGGCGTGAACGTCCCCGAGTGCATCCAGTTGCGCTCGTTGCCCATCACGTCGAACAGGTGGGCCGGGAAGGCGAAGCGCAACAGCGCGCCGTTGGCCATGTAGAGCTTGCCTATCCCGTGGATCTCCTCCCCGACCCAGCGGGCGAACTCGTAGGTCGCAAAAATCTCCGGGACGGCCGGGCGGAAGGCGGCGTCGAAGACCAGCGGGAGGTCGGCGGCGGCCAGGTGCGTCGGGCGGTAGTCCAGCAGGTCGGCCTTGGCCTCGAGGCTGTCGAGGTACTCGCCGTCCTGGATGCCGACGGCGGGGTCCGTGTAGATCGCGCGGGCGTCGTCGTTCCAGGCCAGATGGCCCTTGTTGAGCGGGTACTCGGGGTCGGCGATGTCGGGGTCGGGGTTGTTCGCAAAGACCGCGCCGTAGGGACACCACGGCTCCGCGGCCGGCTCGAAGCGGAAGCGTCCGGTCTCGTCCGTCGTGCACGAGCTGAGCGTCGCCTCGGCGTAGCGCCGGCGGGACTCCTCCGGCGCGGAGAGCTGGTCGTCCAGGTACGCCAGCACGGCGGTCTCGTCGTCGTTGGGGATCTCGGTCGGCATCGTCATCCAGTACGACCACGGCTCGGTGAGGTAGCGGAAGGAGAGCACATCGACCGTGTCGTCGAAGGCGATCTGCGTCCGGCCGCCCAGCTCGTGGAACGCGATGCCGAAGTCCTCGATCCCGGGGAGCGGCGAGAGGTCCGAGAAGGCGACCCACAGCCCCTCGCGCGGCACCCGTTTCTCGAAGAACGCCGGATAGAGATCGATGTAGCGCTGCGTCGCGGCGCGAAAACCCCAGGCGGGGTCGAAGCGGTAGAGCACGAGGCGGATGCGGGCGGTGCCGGGGTCGCCGGTGACCGGCGAGAGCGCCACGTCCATCGCGACGTAGAGCTGGTGCGTCTGCGGGTTGGCCACGAGGCGGAACTGGGCGGGGTGGTCGAGCGGATAGCCCAGGCCGAGGCCGTCGGTGCCGGCCACGGAAGCCCACGGATAGCGGCTCATGCGGCCGTGGGCGCCCCAGCCGACGTCGAGCACGTTCCGCCGCTCCACGGCGCCCTCGATCGTTCGCGCGACGCGCGCGTCGTCGCCCCACTCCCAGCCGTCGAAGGCGACCGGGAGCGCGAAGTAGAGCGTGACGGCCCGCTCGACGCCGAACAGGTCGCGCAGGGTGACGTCGATCTCGAGCCGGTCGGTGCGGTCGACGAACGAGGCCTCGAGCTGCAGGCCGAGGTCGCCGTCGATCGCGGTCTGGGTCGCGCCGTCGGCGGTGGCCTCCACCGTGCCGCCGAAGTGGAGGAAGTCGCCGTCGGCGAGCACGTCGCGGGCGAAGAAGCCGCCGGCGAAGTCCGCGGCGGCGTGGGCGAGCGACCCGGCGGCGGTGGAGAGGCCGACGACGGCGCCGCCGTGGCTGCTGAGCGTGAGGGTCGGACCGTCGGCGGGCGCCAGTTCCACCGGCGCGGAGCCCTCGAAGGGCCAGGGGTCCGACGGCTCGGTGTAGACCAGCTCGTCGTCGAAGGAGGCGACGTCGGTCTCGATCTCGCGCAGCACGAGGTCGTCGAACCAGCCGGTGCCGGCGTGGGTGTTGCGCAGCAGCAGGTAGACGCTGGCGCTGCGCAGCGGCTTGTCGGGGACGATCACCCGCTCGCCGAAGGTCCAGTCGTGGGTGCCGACCGGGCAGCGGATCGTCTGGCCGTACAGCGGGGTGTCGTCGGTGTAGCGGAGGTCGAGGTAGATCGCGAAGTCGTTGTTCTCCTCGCCGGTGACGTCCTGCGCGCGGCACCAGCCGGAGACGTAGAGCGGGCGGGCGACGGTCTGGTCGAGGATCACGCTCTGGTACAGGCCGCGGGCCCCGCCGGCGGCGACGTCGAGCCGCACGCTGCGCGGGGCGGAGTGCGTCGTCGTCGTGTCGACGGCCATGCCGTCCTCGTAGGCGCTCCAGCCGGTGAAGGTGGTCGCGTCGCCCTCCTCGAGCGCCGGGTTGACCAGCAGGTTGTCGCCCATCGGCAGGGCGGAGAGGTCGCGGGCGGTGCGGAACACGACCCAGCCTTCCGGCTGGTCGGGCGGGACGTCGACCGCGTCGCCGTCGGGTCGGACGTCGTCGGTCTCGGACGGCACGTCGGCGTCGCCGCCCGTGTCGTCGCGGGCGTCGGGGACGTCGAAGGCGTCGCGGTCGAGGTCGTATTCGCAGGCGGTGACCGCCAGGACGACGGGCAGCAGGGCGAGGATGGGACGGAGTCGCATGAACCCCCCTTTCCTAGAACCGCAGGACCAGCGCGGCGCCGACGCCGGCCGAGGTGCCGAAGAAGGTGAAGTGGGTCTCGCCGTCGTCGGGCGGCGCGTCGTCGCCGCCGAAGTCGGTGAGGAAGGCCAGCACGAGGGCGGCGAGGGCGAAGGCGCCGGCGCACGGCAGCAGCACGTTGGTCAGCGTGGCGTAGAGCTCGTAGTCGTCGACGACCGACGGCCCGACGCGGCAGGCGTAGGCGTCGCCGCCGCGGCAGGCGCCGAGCGCGCGCCCGTACTCGTCGCGTTGGCCGAGGGCCATGCCGCCGGTGGTGGCGCCGGCGATGCCGAGGACGGCGGAGAGGGCGAGGGAGCCGTAGAACCAGCCGGGGTGCAGGCCGTCGTCCTCCTCGACGGCTGCGGGAGGGGTATCCGACGCAGGAGCGGGTTCGGTGGCGCCCGCGACGTCGGGATCGAATCCGGCGCGGGTGGCGGGCTCCTCGGTCGTCTCGACGGGCGTCGCCTCGACGGGCGTCGCCTCGACGGGCGTCGCCGCGGCGTCCTCGGCGGCGGCGGCCACCATCCCGGCGGGGTCGGCCTGCGGCGCGGCGGCGAGCCAGGCGGCGACGAGTTGTGGAGCCAGCAGCGGCACGGGCACCTCCCCTGGTGAGCGACGACGGGCATCTTAGCACCGGCCGGGGCCGGGGGAGGGGCCGAAGGCGACGGCCGTTGCTTGACGCCGCGGCTCCGAGGCGGGCATCGTCCGTCCGTCGTCGCGCGGCCCGGTCCGGGCCACGCCGCCGACGGGAGAGGAGTCGCCATGCCGGAGAGCTCGTCGATCGTGCGGCTCACCGAACAGGCACCGCCGTGCGTCCGCGAGCTGCTGGCGACGGGCGCGCCGGTGTGGCTCGGCGTGAATCCCGTGGAGTACCACGGTCCGCATCTTTCGCCGCACAACGACGTGCTGGTCTGCGCCGGCCTGGTGCGGGACATCCACGCGCGGCTCGCGCGCCGCCGACCGGAGTGGCCGCTGCTGCTGGCCGGCGAGCTGGAGCTGGGGCTGGGCGCGGTGGCCGGGCCCGGCACCCGACCCGAGCCCGGCTTCGGCGAGCTGGTACGCCGGATCGACGACGCCTGCCGGCCGCTGGAGCGGCTCGGGGCGCGGCGGATCGTGCTGGCCACGTTCCACGGCTCGCCGCTGCACAACCTGGCGCTCGACCGGGCCCTGCGGGCGATCGAACGGCGCGGCGGGCAGGCGGTGGCGCCGATGTTCCTGCTCTTCCGCCGCTTCGTGCGGCCGGTACCGCAGGAACTCGACGCCGTGGTCGAGGTCGTGGCCGATCCGGCGGTCCGGGAACTGGTGCGCCGCGAGGCACCCCACGACTTCCACGCCGGGTTCCTCGAGACGTCGCTGGCCCTGCACTACGCACCGGAGACGGTGCACGAACACCGCGCCCTGCCGGCGTGCCCGTCCTTCGGTCCGTCGGCGGCGCCGCGGGCGCTGGCGCGGATCGCCCGCCGGCTCGGACGTACCGAGTTGGCGGAGGAGCTGGAGTTCGTCGCCTGGGGCCTGGGCTGGCAGGCGACCCGCCCGTTCCTCGGCTACACGGGCCGTCCGGCGCTGGCGCAGGCGGCGGTGGGGGAGCGGCTGGCCGGCCTGGTGGCCGACGCCTGCGCGACGGCCGTGCTCGACACGCTCGAGGGCCGCGCCCCGCGCCCGCGCCCGGTCCTGCCGTGGCT
>CAZMRP010000025.1:0-18616 GCA_964568275.1 uncultured Myxococcales bacterium | reverse complement strand
CTCACGGTCGCCCGTGCTGCCGAAGTGGCTGGCCAACAGCCGCAGCGTGTCGACGTCGTTGGGGTCCTTCTTGTGGCAGTACTGCAGCAGCTTCATCGCCTGCGGCACGTTCTGGCGCCGCAGGTGGAACAACGACAGCTCGCGACACAACGGGAGGTTGTCCGGCTGGTAGTACAGCAGCCGCTCCGCCGCCCGCTGGAACAGGTCGTCGCGCCCCTGCGCCCGCAACGTCGGCAAGGCGTCCTCGAAGGCCTTGATCGCCGCGTCGTTGCGCTCCGCCTTGAGGTACAACTCCGCGAGCTGCAGCCGGGCCTGGTAGTTGTCGGGGCTCGCCGCGATCAACTTCTCCAGGATCGTCGTCGCCTCGTCGAAACGACCCGCCCGCTGCAGCAACCCCACCGTCCGCGCGAAGATCTTGTTCGCTTCCTGGACCAGCCCCAGCTTCGTCAGCGTGTCGCCGAGCACGATGTGCACCGGCAGGTTCGTCGGATTGAGCTGCAGGATCTGGTTGTGGACGGCCACCGCACGCTGGTAGAACCCCCCCCGCAGCAGCACGTCGGCCAGCTTCGTGTAGACCGCCTCCGCCTCCTGGTACGCCCCCTTCTTGCGGTACAGCTCCGCGACCTTCTGCAGCGTCCGCGTGTCGTTGGGGTCCTCCTCGAGAATCGGACGCAGCTCCGCAATCGCCTTCTCGAGCTGCCCCTTGAGCACGAGACGCTGGACGGACTGGTGGACCTTTTCGCGGTTCAGCGCCACCGCCGACCTCACTCCGGTGCAATCGGCACACCGGCGGTGGGCATTCTACACCGGCTCGCCACGGCGAGGCCAATCCACGGTGGGTCGCCCCGCCGCCCGACCGCGGGCGGCCGGAGCAATGGCACTACAGGTGCTCCCGCAAACGCGGCGCCGCTCGCCGTAGCAGATAACGCGCCTTGCCGACGCTCGCGCTCGGACGCAACGCCAACGCGACGAAGTACTCGTCGTTGAGCACCCGGATCAGCGTCGTCAACTCCGCTCCCCGGATCATCACCTCCTCCGGGGTCCCCGCCTCGATCTGCTGCGCCGCCTTGCGCACCTCCCGCAGCACCACCGACAGCTCCATCGCCACCGCTTCCACGTCGCCACCCGCAGGCGACGCCGCCACCTGGTCGACCGTCAGGCCGTCCGACCCCATCAGCACCGCCCCGATCGCCCCGTCGGCCCCGGACACGATCTCGGTCAGCAGTTCGCGGAACATCCACGTTCTCCCTTCGGACCGGATGAAAGCACGCGCCCCGCCGGAGCGTCAAGGATGCCGCACCCGCCGCCGACCACGGAGTTCTCCTTGACTTGACCCCGCGGTCGCCCTGTAATTCCGTTCGCGGAGGCGACCCCACCCGGGCAGCCGCCCCCAAGAGAGGATTCGATCGGATGGCCAACGAGGTCCGCAAGGGAGCCGCACCACCACCCCCTCCGGGTCGCGCCCGCGCCGCCGCCTCCGGCGGCGGCGACGAACGACTCGGCGAACTGCTGCTGCGCGAACGGATGATCTCCCTGGAACAGCTCAAGCAAGCCCAGGACGAACAGCGCCGCTCCGGCTCCAACCTCGGCTTCACCCTCGCCCGCCTCGGCTACGTCTCCGACGAGGACGTCAGCAAGTTCCTCGGCCAACAGTACAACATCCCCGCCGTCAACCTCGCCGACTACGAGATCGACCCCGAGATCATCGCCCTGATCCCCAAGGAGGTCGCCCAACGCCACAAGGTCGTCCCCGTCCAGCGCGCCGGCAGCTCCCTGATCGTCGCCATGGCCGACCCGACCAACCTGCACGCCATCGACGACATCAAGTTCCTCACCGCCTACAACGTCGAACCCGTCGTCGCCTCCGAAGCCGCAATCCAGGCCGCGATCGACAAGTACTACGAGAAGGGCATCTCCTACACCGAAGCCCTGGAGGAAATGGACTTCGGCGACATCGAGGTGCGCGAGGACGAGGACGGCGACATGAACGTCCTCGAACTCGAGAAGCTCTCCGAGGACGCCCCCGTCGTCCGCCTGGTCAACCTCCTGCTGATCAACGCCATCCGCAAGGGCGCCTCCGATATCCACGTCGAACCCTACGAGAAGTTCCTCCGCGTGCGCTACCGCGTGGACGGCGTCCTGATCGAGGAAATGCAGCCCCCCAAGAAGATGCAGAACGCCATCTGCAGCCGCCTCAAGATCATGAGCCAGCTCGACATCGCCGAACGCCGCCTGCCCCAGGACGGCCGCATCAAACTGCGCGTCGGCAAGGACAAGGAGATGGACTTCCGCGTCTCCGTCCTCCCCACCCAGTGCGGCGAAAAACTCGCCCTCCGCCTCCTCGACAAGTCCTCCCTCCAACTCGCCATGACCAAGCTCGGCTTCGAAGCCAAGGCCCTCGAACACTCCCGCAAGTCGATCTACATGCCCTACGGCATGTGCCTCGTCACCGGACCCACCGGCTCCGGCAAGACCACCACCCTCTACTCCGCGCTCTCCGAGCTCAACCGCCCCGCCGTCAACATCAGCACCGCCGAAGACCCCGTCGAATACAACCTCCCCGGGATCAACCAGGTGCAGATGCACGACGAGATCGGACTCAACTTCGCCTCCGCCCTCCGCTCCTTCCTCCGCCAGGACCCCGACATCATCATGGTCGGCGAGATCCGCGACTTCGAAACCGCCGAGATCGGCATCAAGTCCGCCCTCACCGGCCACATGGTGCTGTCCACCCTCCACACCAACGACGCCCCGTCCACCGTCAGCCGCCTGCTCAACATGGGCATCGAGCCGTTCCTCGTCACCGCCTCGATCAACCTGATCCTCGCCCAACGCCTCGTCCGCAAGAACTGCGCCGCCTGCGCCGTCGAGGACCCCCAGCCGCCCAAGGCTCTCCTCGACGCCGGCTTCACCGAGGACGAACTCGACCAGTTGAAACTCCGCCACGGCCGCGGCTGCCGCGAATGCAGCAACACCGGCTACCGCGGACGCATCGCCCTCTACGAGGTCATGCCCTTCAACGAGGAACTCAAGGAACTCGTCCTCCAGGGCTCGTCCACCGCCGAACTCAAGGCCCAGGCAATCCGCGGCGGCATGAACACCCTGCGCCGCGCCGGCCTCAACAAGGTCAAGGACGGACTGACCTCCCTCGAGGAGGTCCTGCGCGTCACCGCGATGGACTAGGAACGAGGTAACACGTGTCGGCCAACGCTCCCCCGTCCGCCCCCGCCGGCGACGCCCCGGCCCCGCAGGTCAACCTGCACCAGTTGCTGCGCACCATGGTCCAGAAGGGCGCCAGCGACCTCCACATCACCACCGGCACGCCGCCGCAGCTCCGCATCGACGGCTCGCTCGTCCCCCTCAAACTGAACAACCTGATGCCCCCCGAGACCAAACAGATCTGCTACTCGATCCTCACCGAGGAGCAGAAGGTCGAGTTCGAAACCAAGAACGAGCTCGACCTGTCGTTCGGCGTGAAGAACCTGGCGCGCTTTCGCGCCAACATCTTCCGCCAGCGCGGCGCCGTGGCCGGCGCGTTCCGCACCATCCCGTTCCGGATCCCCTCCTGGGAGGAACTCGGGCTGCCCCAGGTCGTCGCCGAAATGGCCGCCCGACCCCGTGGCCTCGTGCTGATCACCGGACCCACCGGCTGCGGCAAGTCCACCACCCTCGCCTCCCTGCTCGACAAGATCAACAGCGAACGACGCCTGCACGTGATCACCATCGAAGACCCGATCGAATACCTCCACTCCAACCGCAACTGCATCATCAACCAGCGCGAGGTCGGCACCGACACCAAGTCCTTCCCCGCCGCCCTCAAGTACGTCCTGCGCCAGGACCCCGACGTCGTCCTCGTCGGCGAAATGCGCGACCTCGAGACGATCGGCGCCGCTCTCACCATCTCCGAAACCGGACACCTCGTCTTCGCCACGCTCCACACCAACTCCTGCGTCCAGAGCATCAACCGCATGATCGACGTGTTCCCCGAACACCAGCAGGCCCAGGTCCGCGCCCAGATCTCGTTCGTCCTCGAAGGCGTCGTCACCCAACAGCTGCTGCCCCGCGCCGACGGACCCGGGCGCGTCCTGGCCTGCGAGGTGATGGTCCCCAACCCCGCCATCCGCAACCTGATCCGCGAGGACAAGGTCCACCAGCTCTACACCCAGATGCAGGTGGGCCAGGAAAAGTACAACATGATGACCCTCAACCAGTGCCTGCTCAACCTCGCACAGCGACGCCTGATCACCGTCGAGGAGGCGCTGTCCCGCGCCGGCGACCCGGACGAGTTCAGAACGATGCTCCAGAACGCACAGGCCCAGGGCGGCCGCACCATGTCCACCACCGCTCGCCGCACCCCCGGCTGATCCCCCAGCCTGCCCCACACCTTCTTTGACTTCGATTCGACGCGCCTCCTATACTGCTGTGCGCGATGGCGAGCTGGTCCTACCAGGCACGGGCCCGCAACGGCGAGATTCGCAAGGGCACCGTCGAAGCCCCCTCCCAGGAAGCCGCTCTGGCCAAGGTCCGCGCCCTGCAACTCACCCCCCTGCGCGTGCGCAGGGCGCTCAAACTCAGCGAGATCAGCTTCGGCACCGGCGTCCAGCTCAAGGACCTCGTCCTCTTCACCCGCCAGTTCGCCACCATGATCGATGCCGGCCTGCCCCTCGTCAACTGCCTCGAGATCCTCGGCAGCCAGACCGAGAACAAGGCCTTCGGCAAGATCATCCTCTCCGTCAAGGAAAGCGTCGAGGGCGGCTCCAACCTCTCCGACGCCATGGCCCAGCACCCCAAGGTCTTCGACGAACTGTTCACCAACCTCGTCGCCGCCGGCGAGGCCGGCGGCATCCTCGACACCATCCTCAACCGCCAGGCCGTCTACCTCGAAAAGTCCGCCCGCCTCCGCCGACAGCTCAAGGGCGCCCTGACCTACCCCGCCATCGTCGTCGTCATCGCCATCGCCTCCGTCGCCGCCATGCTGCTCAAGGTCATCCCGACCTTCGAAAAACTGTTCAAGGACTTCGGCGCCGAGGACGAGCTGCCCGGACCGACCGCCGCCGTGATCAAGATAAGCAACGGGTTCACCACCTGGGCCCCCCTGATCTTCGGCGGCTTGGCCCTGCTGATCGTACTGTTCCTCTGGTTCTATCGCTCGCCCCGCGGCAAGGAACTCGTTCACCGCTTCCTGCTCATCACCCCGATCTTCGGCCCCGTCGTCCGCAAGATCGCCGTCGCCCGCTTCACCCGCACCCTCGGCACCCTGCTCTCCTCCGGCGTCCCGATCCTCGACTCCCTCGAGATCACCGCCCGCACCGCCGGCAACGTCGTCGTCGAAAAGTCGATCCGCTTCGCCCGCGAACGCATCTCCGAAGGCAAGACCATGGCCGAACCCCTCGCCCAGTCCAAGGTCTTCCCCGGAATGGTCGTCCAGATGATCGCCGTCGGCGAACAGACCGGCGCCCTCGACCAGATGTGCTCCAAGATCGCCGACTTCTACGAAGAGGAGGTCGACGTCGCCGTCGCCGCCCTCACCTCCCTGCTCGAACCGCTGCTGATGGTCTTCGTCGGCGGCTCCGTCGGCTTCATGCTCATCGCCATGTACCTGCCCATCTTCAGCATCGCCGGCAAGATCAAGGCCGAGTAGCCGGCTCGGGGCGCGCATGACCGCCCGTCGTCTCAACCCCTTCCGCGAAGACCTCTCGAGGAAACTCCTCTGGCTGCTCGTCTTCCGCGGCGGCACCGCCCTGCTGCTGCTCGCCGGCAGCGCCCTCGCCCTCTTCCGCGCCGGCGCCGGCGCCGACGCCCCCCCCGCCCGCGTGCTCGTCGCCGCCGCCGGCGCCATGCTCGTCCTCGGCGCCCTCTCCGTCCTCGCGATGGGCCGCGTCCGCGACTGGGTCCGCTTCACCTGGCTCCAACTCGCCCTCGACGTCGCCCTCTGGACCGTCGTCGTCTACGGCACCGGCGGCCCCGCCTCCTACTTCGTCTACCTGCTCGCCCTCGTCGTCCTCCTCGGCGCCGTCTACCTCGGCGTCCCCGGCGCCGTCGGCATCGGCGCCGCCGCCTTCGTCCTCTACGCCGCCCTCGCCGCCTCCCTGCACCTCGGCTGGCTGCCCTGGCCCGCCGGCTACGCCCCCGCTACCCCCGACGCCGCCGACCGACTGCTCTCCCTCCGCCAGCTCGCACCAGACGCCCTCTCGATCGTCGGCGTCGGCCTGCTCGGCGGCTTCCTCGCCCACCGGGCCCAGCAGATCACCGGCGACGCCCGCGCCGCCGAACGCGCCACCGCCGACCTCGCCGCCGACCTCGTCGAGGTCCGCGCCGAACTCGACGAGGCCCAGCGCCTGTCCGACCTCGGCAAGCTCGCCGCCGGCCTGGCCCACGAGATCCGAAACCCCCTCGGCGCCATCCGCGGCGCCGTCGAGCTGCTCCCCGTGCCCCCCGACGACCCCGAGGCCGATCGCCTGCAACAGGTCGTCCTGCGCGAGGTCGACCGGATCAACGAACTCGTCACCCAGATGCTCACCCTCGCACGACCCCAACCCCCACAGCCCGCACCGCTCGCCGTCCGCACCCTGGTCCACGAGGTCGCCCGGCTCGTCGGCGAAGACCAACGACTCGGACGGGTCACCCTCGCCGTCGACGTCCCCGCAGACCTCCAGGCCGTCGCCGACGCCGGCCAGCTCCGCCAGGTGCTCTGGAACCTGATCAAGAACGCCGCCCAGGCCGCGCCCCAGGCCGCCGTCCGCGTCCGCGCCCTGCCCCGCGAGGACGGCGTCGAACTCCAGGTCGATGACGCCGGACCCGGCGTGCCCGAAGAAGACCGCGAACGGGTCTTCGAACTGTTCTTCTCCACCCGCCCCTACGGCGTCGGCGTCGGCCTCGCCACCTGCCGCCAGATCGTCGCCGCCCACGGCGGCCGGATCTGGGTCGCACCCTCCGACCTCGGCGGCGCCTCCTTCCGCGTCCTCCTCCCCGCCTGACCCCGCCCCCCCCACACCCCCTTCTACCTTGCACAGCCGGCCCTTCCAGGCGATTCGTCCCGCCCCGGAGGAACGATGCGTTACACCAGGGCCTTCATCCCCACCGTCAAGGAAGTCCCCGCCGACGCCACCATGGCCAGCCACCAGCTGCTGCTGCGCGGCGGCTTCGTCCGCCGCGTGGCCGCCGGCATCTACGAATACCTGCCCCTCGGCTGGCGCGTCCTGCGCCGCGTCACCCAGGTCGTCCGCGAGGAAATGGACCGCGCCGGCGCCCTCGAGATCCTCATGCCCGCCGTCCTCCCCGCCGAACTCTGGAAGGAGACCGGCCGCTGGGATACCTTCGGCCCACAACTGCTCCGGCTCAAGGACCGCAAGGGCGCCGATTACTGCGTCGGACCCACCCACGAGGAGGTCGTCACCGACCTCGCCCGCCGCGAGATCCGCTCGTACCGCGAGCTGCCGCGCAACCTGTACCAGATCCAGACCAAGTTCCGCGACGAACCGCGACCCCGCGCCGGACTGATCCGCTGCCGCGAGTTCGTCATGAAGGACGCCTACTCCTTCGACGCCGATGCCGAACACGCCCGGCTGTCCTACCGCAACATGGTCCAGGCCTACGCCCGCATCCTCGCCCGCCTCGGCTTCGACTTCCGCGCCGTCGAGGCCGACACCGGCGCGATGGGCGGCTCCTCGAGCCACGAGTTCCAGATCCTCTGCGACGCCGGCGAGGACGCCATCGTCGCCTGCAGCAGCTGCTCCTACGCCGCCAACGTCGAGGCCGCCACCGGTCAGCGGGTCGATGAGGACGTCCCCGCTCCCCGAACGTCGATCCCCGCCCCCGTCGCCGTCGATACGCCGCAGCAACACACCATCGCCGAGGTCTCCGCGTTCCTCAAGGTGCGACCCGCCGACCTGATCAAGACCCTGCTCTACGTCTGGGAAGACCAGGCCGTCGCCGTCCTCGTCCGCGGCGACGACGACGTCAACGAGATCAAACTCGCCAAGGCCGTCGGCGCCCGCGAGGTCTTCCTCGCCGCCGATGCCGAGGTCCAACGCCTCACCGGAGCCCCCGTCGGCTTCGCCGGCCCCGTCGGCCTCAAGTGCCGCGTCCTCGCCGACCGCCACGTCGGCGACGTGCGCGACGGCGTCACCGGCGCCAACCAGGCCGACCGCCACCTCGTCCACGTCCTCCCCGGCCGCGACTTCCAGCCCGAATACCTCGACCTGCGCCAGGTCCGCTCCGGCGACGCCTGCCCCCGCTGCGGCCAACCCCTCCGCCGCTTCCTCGGCATCGAGGCCGGACATACCTTCGTCCTCGGCACCCACTACTCCGACCAGATGAAGGCCACCTACCTCGGCGAGGACGGACAGAGCCGACCACTCGTGATGGGCTGCTACGGCATCGGCGTCTCCCGCCTCGTCGCCGCCGCCGTCGAACAACACCACGACGACCGCGGCATCCGCTGGCCCACCCCCATCGCCCCCTACCAGGTCGCCCTGCTCGCCCTCGGCAACGACCCCGCCGTCGGCGTCCGCGCCGACGAGGCCTATCGCACCCTCGAAGCCGGCGGAATCGACGTGCTCTACGACGAACGCGAGGAACGACCCGGCGTCAAGTTCATGGACGCCGACCTCCTCGGCATCCCCCTGCGCGTCGTCGTCGGCAAGAAGGGCAACGCCGAAGGCTGGGCCGAAGTCCGCCGCCGCGGCGAAACCACCGACGAGAAGGTCCCCTTCGAGGACCTGGAAGCCCACCTGCGCCGCGAACTCGCCGGCGCCCAGGCCGCCTGCGCCGCCGCCGCCGACGAGGCCGAACACTCGATCCTCAAGCAGCTCGGTCTGTGAGTCCCCGATGCGGCTCGGCGCCCACCAGTCCATCGCCGGCGGCTTCACCACCGCCGTCCGCCTCGCCGAAGAAGACGGCTGCGAGGCCCTCCAGGTGTTCACCAAGGTCTCCAACCAGTGGAAGGAACCGACCGTCGACGCCGCCAAGGCGGCCCCGTTCCGCGAAGAAGTCGCCCGCCTCGGTCTGCAGCCCGTCCTCAGCCACACCAGCTACCTCATCAACCTCTGCTCCGACGACCCCGCGATCCGCGAACGCTCCGTCGATTCCCTGGCCCGCGAGCTGCGCCGCTGCGAGATGCTCGGCATCCCCTGCGTCGTCCTCCACCCCGGCGCCCACAAGGGCCAGGGCGAAGCCGCCGGCATCGCCCTGATCGCCGCCGGACTCGACGCCGCCTTCGACGCCGCCGACGCCGACGGCCGCGTCACCGCACGTATCCTCCTCGAGAACACCGCCGGCCAGGGCTCCACCCTCGGCCGCACCTTCGAGGAGCTCGCCGCCATCCTCGCCGCCGCGGGCTGCGCAAAACGACTGGCCGTCTGCTTCGATACCTGCCACGCCCTCGCCGCCGGCTACGACTGGACCACCGCCCAGGGCTACGCCGACGTCTTCCGCTCCTTCGACAGACTGCTCGGCCTCGAACGACTCGTCGCCTTCCACCTCAACGACTCGAAAAAGACCCTCGGCTCCCGCGTCGACCGCCACACCTGGATCGGCGACGGCGAGATCGGCCTCGAACCGTTCCGTCGCCTCGTCCGCGACCGCCGCTTCGCGAAGCTCCCCGGCGTCCTCGAGGTCCCCCCCGTCGGCGACGACCGCGGCTACCGCCAAAACCTCGCCCGCCTCCGCGGATTGCTCTAGACCCCACGATTCGCTGGACTCCACCGCGACCGCCGTGTCTAATCGACCACGCTTGCCGGCGTCGGTCGCGCCGGAACGGAACCCGCGGGCGGTGGCGAAAATGGCGGTCGCAACACGCAACGTCGCGGTCCTGATCAACGGCAACGCCCGCGGCGTCAACGAACGCGTGCTCCGCCTCGTCGCCTCCGTCGTCCCCCCCGAACAACTCTACGTCTCACGCTCCCTCGTCGAAGGACGCGCCCTGATCCGCCGGATCCTCGAGGCCGGCTACGACGCCGTCCTCACCGGCGGCGGCGACGGCACCTTCGTCCAGTTCGTGACCCAGACCCGCGAGGCCGTCCAGTCCGCCGACCTCGGCCCCGACAAGATGCCCGCCGTCGGCGTGTTCAAACTCGGCACCGGCAACGCCCTCGCCGGCCTCCTCGGCTGCAACGAACCGACCGAGGAAGGCCTCACCGCCGACTTCTGGAAGGCCCGCTACACCGCCCTGACCCGCGCCATGCGCTTCGTCGACGTCGAAGGACGCGTCGCCCCCTTCGCCGGCGTCGGCCTCGACGCCCGCATCCTCAACGACTTCAACTCCGTCAAGGACCGCGCCCGCGGCACCCCCCTCGAACCCTACCTCTCCGGCGGCGGCGGGTACTTCGCCGCCATCACCGGCCTGACCATCCCCAAGATCGCCCTCGCCCGGCTGCCCGACGTCACCATCGTCAACGACGGCGCCCCCGCCTGGCGCGTCGGACCCGACGGCCGACGCGTCGGCGCCCTCGTCCTCCAGGGCGAGGTGATCTACCAGGGCCCCGTCCAGATCGCCTCCGTCTCCCGCCTCGACGGCTTCGGCTACCACTTCCGCCTCTTCCCCTTCGCCTACGTCCGCGACGACCGCCTGCACCTCCGCGTCGCCGCCTGCAAGCTCGCCGAGATCCTGCCCGCTCTTCGCGGGATCTGGCGCGGCGAGTACTTCTCCGACACGATCCACGACTTCCTCGTCGAACGGGTCTCGATGCGCGCCGAACGACCCCTGCCGTTCCAGATCGGCGGCGACGGCGAAGGACACCGCTCCTTCGTCCGCTACGAGCTGTGCCGCGACCCCCTCGAACTCCTCGACTTCCGCACCTCCCCCTCCTCCCTCCCCGTCGGTCCCAACGCCCCGCGGCTCGATGACCCCGACGGCGGCAACGGCGGCGCGCGCCCCTCCAGCCGACCCCCCCCCCGAACCCCCACCTCCTGATCGTGCTCGCCCTCCCCCTCCCCTCCGTCGATCCCCCTTGAACCGTCCCGCGTTCCGTGGTTACCGTCCCTCCGATCGCGGCCCGACGGCCCCACACGACCGCAGGAGGGTCCCATGATGAAGATCGACGTCCAACCGCTCCCCGAGAACGCCCGGAAGCCCAAGCCCACCGACCAGAATACCCTCGGCTTCGGCAAGCACTTCTCCGACCGGATGTTCGTCATGGAGTACGCCGGCGGCCAGTGGAAGAACCCGCGGATCCAGCGGTTCGAGCCGTTCCAACTCTCCCCCGCCGCGATGTGCCTGCACTACGCCCAGGAAATCTTCGAGGGACTCAAGGCCTACTGGACCGCCGACGGCCGCGTGACGATGTTCCGCCCCCAGGCCAACATCGCCCGCATGAACCGCTCCGCCGAACTGCTCCAGATGCCCCAGGTCGACCCCGCCCTGTTCCTCGAGGCCCTCAAACAACTCGTCCGCCTGGAACGCGACTGGATCCCCAAGACCCCGGGCTCCTCGCTCTACGTCCGACCGACCATGATCGCCACCGACCCGTTCCTCGGCGTCCGACCCAGCGAGAACTACACCTTCTACGTCATCGTCGGCCCCGTCGGCGCCTACTACCCGCGCGGCTTCGCCCCCGTGTCGATCATGGTCTCCGAGAAGTACGTCCGCGCCGTCCGCGGCGGCATCGGCTCCTGCAAGGCCGCCGCCAACTACGCCGCCAGCCTCGCCGGACAGGTCGAAGCCAAACAGGCCGGCTTCGATCAGGTGCTGTGGCTCGACGGCGTCCACATGAAGTACGTCGAAGAAGTCGGCACCATGAACATGCTGTTCGTCCTCGACGACACCGTCGTCACCGCACCCCTCGAGGGCGGCACGATCCTCCCCGGCGTCACCCGCGACTCCGTCCTCAAACTGCTGCGCGACGTCTACCAGGTCAAGGTCGAGGAACGACTGCTGCCGATCGATGAGGTGATCGACGGCACCAAGTCCGGACGACTCAAGGAGGCCTTCGGCTCCGGCACCGCCGCCGTCATCACCGCCGTCGGCGAGATCGGCTTCCGCGGCACCAGGCACAAGGTCGGCGACGGCGGCGTCGGCAAGCTGACCCAACGCCTGTACGACCACCTCGTCGGCATCCAGGTCGGCACCCAGCCCGACCCCTTCGAGTGGACCGTCCAGGTCTTTCCCGAGTAGCTCCCCCAGCCCCTCGCCCCACTCCCCGCTCTGAATACCCTCCCCCACCTCCCGTCCAAACCCCGGCTCTCGACCCGGTCCGCCTTGCGTGTCTCGGCGGGCCGTGCCTATCGTGGACCGCCACGACGCCCGGGGCATCAGGGCCCCGGACGCGGTGGCAGCACGCGATGGGCGGAGGAGACGGAACGATGAGGGACCCAGTGCACTCTCGCAGGACGTGGTCTATCGGATGGGCCCTGGCGACGCTCGCCGTCGCCGGCTGCCCCCAGCAGCAGACCGGCGGACTCGGACCAAGGATCCCCGAGTGGGAACTCCCGAGCACCGCCGGCGCCGAAGGACCCCTGACCGTCACCTTCGGCTCCCCCAACGGCCAGACCTGGACCCCCACCGAGATCGCCGTCGGCTTCTCCAAACCGATGGTCCCCCTCGATCGCGCCGGCACCGCCGATACCACCGAACGGTTCCACATCGAACCCGCCGTCGACGGCGAGTACCGCTGGCTGGGATCCCAGGTCCTCACCTTCGTCCCCGCCCGGCCGCTGCCGCTCTCCTCCTCCTTCGCCGTCACCGTCCCCGCCGGCGTCAAGGCCCTCGACGGCTCCGAACTCGCCGCCGAGTACGCCTTCGCCTTCGAAACCCCCCGCGTGCGCGTCGCACGCAGCGACCCCTGGAGCGGCGCCCGCTGGCAGAAACCCCAGTCGCCCGTCGACCTGTGGTTCAACCAGCCCGTCGACCCCGCCGAACTCGAACGACGCGCCCTGTTCGTCGCCTCCACCCCCGACGGGACCACCGCCGAAGTCCGCGGCCGAGCCGTCGTCGGCCACGAACGCGGGCGCGGCGAACCCGAGCCCGGCGTCGCGCCGCCCGAGGACGAAGGCGCGCTCGAACCGCGCCACCTGATCCTCACCCCGGCCGAACCCCTGCCCCACGGCGCCGACGTCACCTTGACCGTCTCCGCCGAACTCAAGGGCACCCAGGGCAACCTCCCGATGGACGAGCCGTACCAGCTCGACTACTCGATCTACGGCGACTTCCTCCTCGTGGAACTCGGCTGCTCCGTCTCCGCCTACGGCGGCTGCTCGCCCTCCGGCGGCTTCCACCTCGAGTTCAGCAACCCCGTCAAATGGACCGAGGCCGTCCGCCACGTGCGGATCACCCCCGAAACCCGCCTGCCCGAAGCCCCGGAGTGGTCCGACGACGGACGCAGCGCCACCGTCTACGTCTCCGCCCGCCTCGAACCCGAAACCACCTACAAGGTGACCGTCGATGCCGCCCTCCGCGACGTCTTCGGCCAGCCCCTCGGCGGAACCCGCGAACAGGAGTTCCGCACCGGCTCCTACCCGCCCATCGCCCGCCTCGACTTCGACGGCGGCGTCCTCGAAGCCGAAGGACCACACCAGGTCGCCGCCCGCTTCCGCAACGTCGAGGCCGCCACCCTCCGCCTGCGACAACTCACCCTCGAAGAGTACCTCGCAGCGCGCGCCGACAACCGCGGCTACGGCTGGGACCGCACCTCCTGGTTCAAGGACGACGAGACCCGCGGCGTCGTCCGCTCCACGCTCCGCCCCAACACCCCCCCCAACCAGGACAAGGTGCTGCCGATCAACCTCGATCCCGCCCTCCGCGGCGCCCGCCGCGGCATCGTCGCCATCGACCTGCGCCGACCCCGCGTCACCGGCGACTACAGCGAGCCGATCGACACCGCGCTCGTCCGCATCACCGACCTCGGACTCACCGTCAAGGAGTCCCCACGCGGCCTCCTCGCCTGGGTCACCTCGCTCAAGTCCGGACGGCCCGTGGCCGGCGCGCGCGTCCGCGTGTTCCACGGCAAGACCGAACTGTGGTCCGGCTCCACCGATGCCGACGGCCTCGCCCTCGCCCCCGAACAGGTCATGGCCCCGACCGACGGCTACTACCAACCCCGACTCACCGTCGTCGCCGACAAGGCCGGCGACCTCAACTTCGTCAACACCGACCGCTACGGCTCCCTCGACCCCTGGGCCTTCGGACAACCCTTCGGCTGGCAGCGCGACCGACTGCGCCTCGTCGGCACCGTCTTCGCCGACCGCGGCATCTACCGCCCCGGCGATACCGTCCACCTCAAAGGCCTCGCCCGCGACCTCACCGACGACGGCATGACCACCCCCGCCGACCAGGAGGTCGAACTCCGCGTCTGGGACGGCCGCGGCGAGGAACTCGAACTGCCCGCCGGCGCCACCGTCCGCACCAGCCCCTTCGGCTCCTTCGACTTCGACGTCACCCTCCCCGCCGACGCACCCCTCGGCTGGTACCAGGTCCAGACCAAGGTCGGCACCCCCCGCGGCAGCAGCGACGAAACACCCACCCTCTACGGCTCGTTCCGCGTCGCCGAATACAAGGCCCCCTCCTTCGCCGTCAAGACCACCGCCGAACACGACGAGTACGTCCGCGGCGAAACCCTCGCGTTCCAGGTCCGCGGCGAATACCTGTTCGGCGCCCCGATGGCCGCCGCCGACGCCCGCTGGTGGGTCAGCCGGTCGTCCGACTCGTTCCGACCCAAACACGAGGACTGGGCCGAGTACTGGTACGGCGAGGAATACCCGTGGTGGGAAGAGGCCCAACGCTCCCCCGACGCCGGCTCCCTCGGCGAACTCCAGGGACGCCTCGACGCCGACGGCAGCCTCGCCGGCAGCGTGCCCCTCGACCTCCCCGACATGCGCGGACCCGCACGCCTCACCATCGAAGGCGAAGTCACCGACCTCGACCGCTCGACCGTCGCCGCACGACGCAGCGCCACCGTCCACCCCGCCGCCTTCTACCTCGGCGCCCGCCGCACCGGCGAAGGACTCGTCACCGCCGGCCAGAACCTGACCGTGGACGTGATCGCACTCACCCCCGACGAACGACTCCGCCCCGGCGTCGCCGTCACCGGCAAGCTCTACCGCCGCGAATGGCACACCGTGCGCCAGGAAGGTCTCGGCGGTCACTACGACTACGTCACCCGCCCCGAGGACCAGGAACTCGGCGCCTGCTCCCCTACCACCGCCGCCGCCCCAGTGCCCTGCACCGTCGCCGTGCCCCGCGCCGGACACTACGTCCTCAAACTCGAGGCCACCGACGAACGCGGCAACACCGCGCGCACCACCTACGAAACCTGGGCCGCCGGCACCGGCGCCGCCGCCTGGTACCGCGGCGACAACCACCAGATGGAGCTCAAGCCCGACAAGACCGAATACCGCCCCGGCGACACCGCCAAGATCCTCGTCCAGTCCCCGTTCCCCGAGGCCGAGGCGCTGCTCACCGTCGAACGCGAAGGCCTGCTCGTCCGCCGCAGCTTCCACGTCTCCGGCAGCGCGCCCGTCGTCGAGGTGCCGATCCTCGAAACCTACCGCCCCAACGTCTTCCTCTCCGTCCTGCTCGTCCGCGGCCGCGTCCGCGAGGACCCCGGCGAACACAACGACGACCCCGGCAAGCCGAACTTCGCCATGGGCCTGATCCCACTCCAGGTCGAAACCAAATCCCGCCGGCTCGACGTCGTCGTCACCCCGGACCGCACCGAGGTCGGTCCCGGCGGCGAACTGCGCGTCGACCTCGCCGTCCGCGGACACGAAGGCTCCGGCCTCCCCGCCGAAATCGCCCTCTACGCCGTCGACGAGGCCGTCCTGCAGCTCACCGGCTACGAACCCCCCGACCTCCTCCGCATCTTCTGGGGCCCCCGCTCCAGCTCCGTCAGCACCCTCGAAGGCCGCGAAGAACTGATCGACCGCCGCGCCTTCTCCGAGAACAAAGGCGAGGAAGGCGGCGGCGGCGGCGGCCCCGGCGGCGGCACCCTCCGCACCGACTTCCGCACCGTCGCCTACTGGAACCCCGCCGTCCGCACCGACGCCGAAGGCAAGGCCAGCGTCTCCTTCCGCCTCCCCGAGAACCTCACCACCTTCACCATCTTCGCCGTCGCCGCCACCCAGGGCGACCGCTTCGGCTTCGGCAAGTCCGCCGTCCGCACCGCCAAACCCCTCCTCATCCGACCCGCACTCCCACGGTTCGTCCGCACCGACGACCGCTTCTCCGCCGGCGTCGTCGTCACCAATCGCGGCGGCCCCGCCGGCGACGCCGTCGTCACCTGCGAGGTCGACGGCCTCCGCCTCACCGGCGATGCCTCCCGCTCCGTCCACCTCGAACCGGGACGCTCCGCCGAGGTCCGCTTCGACTTCACCACCGCCGGACCCGGCCAGGCCACCTTCCGCTTCCAGGTCCGCATGGGCGACCTCCAGGACGGCCTCGAAACCAAACGCGAGGTCCTCCTGCCGATGATCCCCGAAACCGTCGCCACCTACGGCGAAACCCTCGCCAAGGCCGTCGAGGCCGTCGGACAACTCGACCGCATCCGTCCCGACCTCGGCGGACTCACCGTCGGCCTCTCCTCCTCCGCCCTCACCGGCCTGCAGTCCGCCATCGATTACCTCCTCTGGTACCCCTACGAATGCACCGAACAGCTCGCCTCCCGCATCGTCCCCCTCGTCGCCCTGCGCGAGCTGTGCGACGGCCTCGGCCTCACCCTGCCCGTCGATCACGAGAAGACCGTCCGCATCTCCATCGCCGAGCTCGCACGCCGACAACGCTACGACGGCGGCTTCGGCTTCTGGTCCGACTCCGTCCGCTCCGATCCCTGGCTCACCGGCTGGGTCGTCTGGAGCCTCCGCCAGGCCCAGGCCCGCGGCTTCTCCGTCCCCGCCACCGTCCTCGCCCGCGCCCAGGACCACCTCCACGACGCCCTGCGCCGCGCCCAACCCGACACCGTCGGACCCGATTGGCTCGGACCCACCACCCGCGCCTTCCTCGTCTTCGTCCTCGCCGACGCCGGCGACCCCGAGCTCGGCTACCAGGAAGCCCTGTTCGATGACTACGAACAGCTCCCCCTGTTCGGCCGCGCCCTCCTCGCCCAGGCCTACGTCCGCTCCAGCGACGACTGCGCCGCCGGCGACTGCACCCCCGTCGTCGAGCTCCGCCGCGACCTCGAAAACCACGCCTTCCAGACCGCCGAGGAAGCCCACTTCGAAGAGAACTGGGGCGACCTCTACCGCGTCTGGATGGCCTCCGACCAGACCACCAACGCCGTCATCCTCGATACCCTGCTGACGATGGACGTCGACCACCCGCTGGCCACCAAGGTCGTCCGCTGGCTCCTCGAGGAACGCGACGGCGGCCGCTGGAGCACCACCCAAAGCTCCGCCTGGGCCCTCGTCGCCCTCGCCCACTTCTACCGCGTCCGCGAGGCCGACCCGCCCGACTTCACCGCCACCCTCGACTTCGGCGGCGAACGCCTCCTCGCCGAACGCTTCGAAGGCCGCCCCGACCGCGAACGCTCCGCCGAAATCCCCATGTCGCGCCTGTTCGACGGCCGCGGCGACCAGCTCGTCGTCGAACGCCAAGGCACCGCCGGTCGCCTCTACTACTCCCTCTCCCTCCACTACGCCCGCAGCGACCTGCCCCGCGACGGCATCGATCGCGGCTTCTACCTCGAACGACACTACGAAATCGTCGACATGGCCGCCCTCCGCTCCGGCGCCGGCGCCGAACGCCCCGCCGAGTCGGTCGCCCGCGCCCGCGCCGGCGACCTCGTCCGCGTCCAACTGTCCATCGTCGTCCCCCAGGAACGCTCGATGGTCGTCGTCGAAGACCCCCTCCCCGCCGGCCTCGAGTCCATCGACTTCGACCTCCGCACCACCTCCCTCGCCCTCGCCCGCGCCGCCTCCGGCTACGACCTCGGCGACAACGACCCCTACGGCGGCTACGGCGTCGACGTCCCCCACGACGACTACGGCTACTACGGCTACTACGGCGACCAGGACTTCAGCGGCGAATGGTGGTGGAGCCCGTTCTACCACCGCGAAAACCGCGACGACCGCGTGCTGCTGTTCGCCGACCACCTCCCCGCCGGCGTCCACCACTACGAGTACCTCGCCCGCGCCGTCACCCCGGGCACCTTCGTCGTCGGACCCCTCCGCGCCGAGGAGATGTACAACCCCGAGACCTTCGGCCGCACCGGCGTGCTCGAATACGTCGTCGACCCGCCCGCGGAATAGGACACCCCCCCTCCGTGCACGCCGCCCCGCCCCAGCAGGAGGGGACGGAAATCCCCATGACCCTTGAAGAAAAACAGGGCTGCGGCTGCCATTCCGGAGAAAAAGAATCGTGGCAGATGTCGCCGCACGGCAAGCTGCAAGCCGACGGCCAGCCGGTGGCAACCTGCGCCACCTGTCACGGCGAGTATGTCGAAGGCCACCCCGACGAAGGCATGATCCCGCTGGCGACCGATTCAAGCGCCTGCACGAACTGCCACGAGCAGACCGCCGACGAATGGGAAGGCACGGTTCACGCCGAGGCAGGCATCCAGTGTATTAGCTGCCACCTCTCGCACACGCAGGAGTTGCGCGTGACCAGCGCCGAGCTTTGCCAAACCTGTCACCGTGAATCACTGCAAGACCCTCTGCACATGGCGCACTGGCTGGGCGAGACGCCCTGCAC
>CAZMRP010000024.1:0-18663 GCA_964568275.1 uncultured Myxococcales bacterium | reverse complement strand
CCAGCGGATCGGCCGCCGGATGGGCCAACCGCGCCGCGCCCTGCCCCGCCGCAAGGTCCCGCTCCAACTCGCCGAGCAGCCCGGCCAGGCGTGCCCACAACGCGGCGTCGTCGCGGCGGCGGCGCAGGGTGGCCCAGAGCGCCTCGAGCACCGCCTCGCTGCTCGTCCACGCGGGAACCGGCACGGACGCCTGCTCGAGAAAGCTGCGCACCCGTTGGATCGTGGTCGGCTTCAGGTACGGCGTCGTCGCCATCTCGCTCCTCCGTCTCCGCGCGGCAGCCTACGTCCGGCCGTGCGCCGTGGCAACCTCGCGCCCCCCGGTCGCGCGCCGCTCGACCCTCGTAGACCCGTCGCACGGCGCGCGCCTTGGCGGGGCGCCCGTTCGGGCGAAGCCCGGGTCCGGTCGTCACTCGAGGTAGCCCAGGGCCTTGAGCCGTTCCGCCGTGCGGACCAGGTCCGCGGGGTCGACCTCGCCCACCACCGCCCGCGCCGCCTCGGCCCGCAGACGGTCCACCAGGGGCGGCGGGGGCGGTCCGGCAGGCCGGCCTGCAACCGCCGTACTTCCGGCAGGTTCGCCATCCACCTCGGAGAATTCGAACGAATCGCGCCCGACGTCCCAGACGAGCCGTTCCCGGGGGGTCGTCAACGCATACCCGGTCCACAACTCGGCCGCGTCCCGAGGCACCTCGGCCCGCGTCACGAAGTCGGCGTTGCGGACCGAGAGGGCATCCTCCGCGGGCGCCGGAATCCCCTGGCGGACCGAGCGCGCGAGCGACACGCCGTCGATGTCCGCGGGCAGCGGGTCGAGCCCGAGCAGCTCGGTCAGCGTCGGGGCGAGGTCGACGGTCCGCGCCAGGCCTTCGATCCGGCGCCCCGGAGCACCCCCCGGCGGGCGCACGATCAACGGCACGCGCAGCACCTCGTCGGCCAGGTCGTTCCCGTGCAGGTCGAACACGTCGCGCACCGGGTCGGCCCCGGGACGCTCGCCCCACGACTCGCCATGGTCCGCGGTGATCACGACCCAGGTCCGGTCCAGGTCGATCGCCTCGAGCACGCGCGGCAGCCAGGTCTCGGAAAAACGCTCGACGGCGTGCCGGTACAGCCGCCGGACGCCGGCGCGCTCCTCCGCTCCGGCGCACAGGGCGGCGAGCACGGCGTTGGTCGCCTTGCGCCAGCCGCGGGTGTCGAGCGGCCACATCAGGTACGGGACGTGGGTCCACCAGTAGTGGACGAAGGCGAGTTGCGGCCCGCCGCGGCGGGCCCGCAGCCACGCGAGCAGCGCGGCGGTGTCCTGCGAGCTGCCGGCGACGCGCGCGGCGGGGACGTTGGCGAACAGGAACTGCGGATCGAACGGGAACGAGGCGACCTCGAGGCCGCCGCGCGCGGCGCGCTCGAACAGCGTGGGCCGGTCGGCGGGCCACGGCTGTTCCCACTTCGCCAGTCCGAGCCGGTGCGGGTAGACGCCGGTCAGCATCGCGGCCAGCGACGGCAGGGTCCACGGCGCCGCGCTGACGGCGCGCGGGAACAGCGCTCCCTCCGCCGCCAGCCGGTCGACGGTCGGCGTGGCGCACGGGCCGCCGCAGCAGCCCAGCACGTCGGCGCGCACCGAGTCGGCGACGATCCACAGCAGGCTCATCGGGGCCTCGGAACGCGCTGCAGGCAGAACGGGTTGTCGAAGATCGTGCCGGTGACCGACCAGGCCATGGTGCGGCAGCCGCCCCGGCAGAGCCGGCGCAGCGCGCAGGCGGCGCAGCCGCCGACGAGCTGCTCCTCGCGCCACTCGGTGTTGTAGGCGAACCGCGAGCGGTCGGCCCAGATCGCGGCGAACGGCTCGCGGCGCACGTTGCCGGCGGAGAACGCGCGCGGGTGCGACGGGCACCCCTTGACCTCGCCGTCCGAGCAGACCCCGACCACGCGGATCCCGGCGGTGCAGCCGGTCCAGAACCCGGCGCGGCCGTCCGGCGTCCGCCGCAGCGTCGCCTCCTCGGGGCCGTAGTACCCGAGGTTGTCGCCGACGCGGATCGGGACGCGACCGGCGCGGATCAGCTCCGCCACGTCGGCTTCGAGCCGCGGCAGCTCCGCCGGGTCGAGCAGGTACCGTTCGGTGTGCTCGAGCAGCCGGCCCAGCGGCATGCAGATCTGGAGCTGCCAGGCATCGACCCGCCGCGGCGCGAGCAGCTCGTGGAGCACGGACAACCGGTCCGCGTTGCGGCGGTGGAGCTGGGTGATCACCGCCAGGGTCAGCGACGACGCGCCGACCAGGTCGATCGCGCGCAGCGCGTGGTCGTACGCCGAGCCGGCGCCCGCGGCGCCGGGCCGCCGGATGTCGTCGTGCACCTCGCGTTCGCCGTCGAGCGACACGCCGACGCCGGCGACGCCGGCGTCGAGCATCCGCGCGACCATCGCCTCGTCGACCAGCACGCCGTTGGTGATCACGACGACGCGGGCGCCGCGGTCGGCGAGCCGCCGGGCGAGCCGCGGCCAGTCGGCGCGCACCAGCGGCTCCCCGCCCGTCAGGTTCACGCACTCGGCGCCGGCAGCGACCAGCTCGTCGGCCAGTCGCAGCGCCTCCTCGGTCGTCAGCTCGTCCGGCCGGCGCGCTCCCGCGCTCTGCTCGCAGTGGATGCAGCGCAGGTTGCAGGCGTCGGTGATCTCCCAGAAGCACAGACGCGGGACGCGCGGCAGGCGGTCGACGGGATGGTCCATCCGCTCAGTCGAAGTCCACGCCCTTGTAGATCGGAATGCCGCCGCACAGGTCGAGCAGCGAGGGCGGACGGGGCTCGGGGAACGGCGCCGCGAGCAGGTCCGGGTCGAGGCACACGCACCGCAACATGTCCTCCAGCGCCTGCGCGACCACGGCGGGCGGCTCCGTCGCGAACAGCGCCGTCAGCCCCTCGTTCCAGCTCGCGCTGAGGCCGGCGAAGCAGCCGCACAGCTCGTCCTTCCGGTCCGGATCGATCGACGACGTGGCGATGCTGCACCACAGGATCGAGGAGCTCGGCAGCTCGCACGCGGCCGCCCAGGTGGTGTCGCCGACCGGAGTGCAGATTCCGGTGTCGACCGGGGCATCGACGACGTCCGCGGGCGGGTCCACCTCGTCGGCCGCCTCGACCCCGTCGGCCGCGTCGCCGGCATCGGGCACCCCGTCGCTCGGGTCGTCGTTGCAGCCGACGGCCGCGAGGCCGAGCAGCAGGAATCCCCCGAGAACGCTCGCCGGGAGTTTCGCGCCGAAGCGCCGGACCGTCGTCGGCTCGGCCGTGCCGTCCCCGGGGAGCGCCCGGCGCAGGTCGTCGACCAGCGAGCGGACCTCCCAGCCCGAGAGCAGCTCGGCATGGGGCGCCGCCAGTCGCCGCGGCGACTGCGGGTCGGTCACGTCCTCGACGACGTCGCGCAGCAGGCCGGCGAGCGGCCCCCAGAAGGCCGGGTCGCCGCGCCGGCGGTTCATCAGGCGGTACAGCTCGACGTAGGTCGCATCGAGGCCGGCCCACGGCTTGACCTCGACCCCTTCCGCCGCGAGGAACCGCCGCACCTTCTGCGTCACCGTCGGCCGAATCGCCGCCTGGGCCATCGCTCACCTCCCGCGTACGGGTCGAGTCTACGGCGCGCCCGCACCTGCGGCAAGCGCGGCCGGCAGCGCGCAGCGCCAAGCGCCCTGGGAAACGGCGCGGCAGCGGACCGAAACTCCTTGACACGGGCCCGGGCGACGTCATCCTACGCCGTTCGACGGGGGCGGGAGGGCAGTTGGGCCCGCCCGATGGAGGGGAGAAGGAGACGGCAGGAGGATGCGCGCTGGTTTCGGATGGCACCTGTGGCTGATCGTGCTGGGGACTCTCGCGGCGGCCGGCTGCGGCGGAGGCGACTCGACGGGCACCGTCGAAGTCTGCGACAACAGCCTGGACGACGACGGGGACGGGGCGACGGACTGCGACGACACCGACTGCGCGGCGGCGCCGGAGTGCGCGGCGACGGTCGAATCGAGCTGCACCGACGGGCTCGATGACGACGGGGACGGGCAGACCGACTGCGACGATTCGGACTGCGCGGCCGACCCGGCGTGCGTCGTGCCGACGGAGGAGACCGACTGCGACGACGGCCTGGACGACGACGGCGACGGGCAGACCGACTGCGACGACCCGGACTGCGACGACGACCCGGCCTGCGGCGGGACGCCCGAGTCGAACTGCGACGACGGCCTGGACGACGACGGCGACGGCGCCACGGACTGCGACGATTCGGACTGCGTCGATGATCCGGCCTGCATCCCGGACGCCGAGGGCTCGTGCACCGACGGCCTGGACGATGACCGCGACGGGCAGACCGACTGCGACGACCCGGACTGCGTCGATGATCCGGCCTGCATCCCGCCGGGCGAGACCGACTGCGACGACGGCCTGGACGACGACGGCGACGGCGCCACGGACTGCATGGACCCGGACTGCGACGTCAGCGCCGATTGCGCCGAGCTGTGCAACGGCGTGGACGACGACGGCGACGGCCGGACCGACGAGCTGCCCTCGGACGCCACCCTCGGCGACCCGTGCTACGAGGGGCCGGCGGGCCTGGGCGGCATCGGCCAGTGCGAGTTCGGGGCCGTGGAGTGCTTCGGCGGCGCCCTGCTGTGCGTCGGTTGGGTGGCGCCCTTCGACGAGGAGGTCTGCGACGGCCTGGACAACGACTGCGACGGCGTCGTGCCTCCGGAGGAGGCGGCCGCCGGCTGCAGCACCCACGTGACCCCGGGGACGCTGGGCCGTATCGAGCTGCAGACCCAGGTGCGGGACGTGGACGTCCACTTCGGCCTGGACACCACCGGGTCGATGTCCGGCGCCCTGTCGAACCTGCAGACCAACCTGAGCACGACCATCGTGCCCGGGGTGCGGGCGATGCTCCCCACGGCGGAGTTCGGCGTCTCGACCTTCGACGACTTCCCCTACGACGCGTTCGGCGCCGGCCCGGACATGCCGTTCATCCTCCACCAGCGGGTGACCGCGAACGTGCCGCTGGTCCAGACCGCCCTCACGGGGATCGAGCTGCACAACGGCAACGACTGGCCGGAGTCGGGGCTCGAGTCGCTGTATCAGATCGCCACCGGGGACGGGGTGAGTTGGGCGTCCGCCGGCCCGACCCCCGAGGTCTGCGGCAACGGCCTCGACGACGACCGGGACGGCCTGCTCGACTGCCTCGACCCGGACTGCCTCGGCGACGCGGCCTGCGTGGGCGGCGGCGACTGTCCGCCCGCGCCCGCGCCGGACTCCCGGGCGGTCACCACCGGCGCCGTCGAGACCGGAAGCTCGCTCGACGCCTACACCATCTCCCTGGCCGCCGGCAACGTCCTGGTGCTCCAGATGTACGCACGCCGGATCGGCAGCCCGCTCGATGCCTACCTCTCGCTGTACGACCGCGCCACCGGCACGCGCCTGTCGGCGAACGACGACTACTGCGGGCTCGACAGCCGGATCACCTACACGGCCGCGTCGGCCGTGGACCTGGTGGTGGTGGCGCACGGGTACTCCAGCTCCGTCGGCTGGTATGCCCTGGAGGTGCTGGTCGACGGCGCGCCGTGGGTCGCCGACCCCGCGTCCGACGACTGCACGACGCTCGAGGTGGGCGACAACCCGTTCCCGGGCGGGGTGTTCGACCCGACGCTGGCGGTTCCGCTGGTCGCGGCGAGCACGCGCTACCCGCTGGCGGCGCCGGCGGCCTGTTCCACCGACTGCCGCGCGGTGCTGGCGGACGGCGATTCGGACCCCTGGAGCGACGCCTACTGCAACGGACCCGCGGCCGCCGGGGTCTGCGGCGACGGCGCGCGCGACGCGGCGACCGAGCAGTGCGACGACGGCAACCTGGTGGACGGCGACGGCTGCGACGCGACCTGCATGCTCGAGCCGGGCTGCGGCAACGCGCTGCTGGAAACCGGCGAGGAGTGCGACGACGGCAACCTGGTGGACGGCGACGGCTGCTCCCCGACCTGCACCACCGGTCGGTTGGGCGTGCCCCCCTTCGACTGGACCGTGGGGTACGACCCCGGTCTGGGCCACGGCTCCGTGGGCGGCGTCGGCTTCCGCGCATCCGCCCTGCCGATCATCGTGCACATCACCGACGCGCCGAGCCACGAGTGCACCGACTACACCGCGGTGGACCCCACGACCGATGCGCACTGCAGCGCGGAAACCTTCGCCGCCCTCAACGCCATCGGCGCCAAGGTCATCGCCGCCGCCACCTACGTCGGGACCACCGAGCTCGACCCGCTCGGCATGGTCGAGGCCACCAACTCGGTGGTCCCGCCCTGCGCCTTCGACGGCTCGGAGGCCCGCACCGCCGGTCGCTGCGCCCCGGGCCAGTGCTGCACCGGCAGCGACGGGGCCGGCGTGGCCCCCGACGGGACCGGCGGCTGCCCGCTGGTCTTCTCCTTCAACGGCGGTTCGGGCGCCGGGCTCGACTCGAGCGTCGTCAGCGCCATCGATGCCCTGACCCAGTACGTCAGCTACCGCCTCACCGCCGTCCCGCGCGACGACCCGGCGGACGCGGTGAACGCCACCTGCTTCGTCGAATCGGTGGGAATCGTCGGCTTCGAGGGTCCCACGGGCACCTGCCCGGTCACCCCCACGGCCGTGGACGAGGACGGCGACACCGTCACCGAGAGCCTCGACGGCGCCACGCCGCGCACGCGCGTCACGTTCTCCATCGCCGCGGTGAACAACGACGTCCACGACGTCGACGGCGACGGCGACGTCACCGAGGCGTGCGCCGGCTCGGGCAGCTACGGCCTGTTCCTCGACGTCACCACCGAGGGCGGCACCGTCGTGGCGACGCGCCGCATCGTGGTCGACGTGCCGTAGCGCGCAGCGGCCGCAGAGCCTTCCCGGACCCGGGCCGGCCGCACGCCGGCCCGGGCGCCCACCGGCTCGAGATGCGCGCGCCGGGTCCCCCGCCGCGCACGATCCGCGGTCCGCGCGTTGCCGCGCGCGTCTGCGGCATGATAGGGTCCGGCCGTTGGATCCGCCGCGAACCCTCCCCTTCCGGCGCAAGGAGATTCGATGTCGAAGGACTCAGGTTCCCCCACGATGATCGACGTCCTGCTGCTCGTCGCTCTGCCGGCCTCCGGCAAGTCCGAGGTCCGCACGTACCTCAAGACGCTCGGTCGCGAAGAACAGGAACGGGCTTTCGGCTGGCGCAATCCCGTCCAGTACGACGACTACCCGTACGTCGAGTTCATGCGCTGGGTGGACCAGATCGCGCGGCTGCTCGGCTACGATCCGCTGTTCTACGAGCACCCGGACGCCTCCTTCCGCGATCCGCACGAGTGGGGCGCGCTGATCGAACTGCTCAACGACGACATCCTGGGGGAGTACCGGCGCCCCGCGGACCCCGCCGAGATCGCCCGCTGGCTGTTCCGCCGGCTCGACGCGGCCGAACTGCGCGCCGGCGCCCGGATGAAGCTCGGCCGCCTGCCCACGGACGTCCAGGAGGCGTTCGTGGAGCGGCTGGTCCGGAGCCGCACCGCGGAGGGGATGTCCGAGGCCCGCAAGCTGCTGGACCCGGAGCGTCCCGTCATCGGGCGGGTGCTCGGCGACCGGACGGTGGTCATCGAGTTCGCCCGCGGCGGTCCGCACGGCGCCCCGCTCCCCTACGACCCCCCCTGGGGCTACCGCTACGCCTTCAGCCGTCTCTGCCCGCAGGCCCTCGAGCGCGCCTCGGTGCTCTACATCAAGGTCCCGCCGGTGGAGTCGCGACGCAAGAACCTGGAACGAGCCCCGACGGGCGCACCGGGCGAGGACTCGTCCCTGTTCCATGCGGTCCCGATGACCGTGATGCTCGGCGACTACGGCGGCGACGACCTCGAGCACCTGATGGCCGAGGACGGCGGCGCCAGCGTGCGCATCGACGCCCACGGCCGGAGCTTCCACCTCCCCGCCGCGGTGTTCGACAACTCGGACGACATCACCAGCTTCGTGCGCCTGGTGAAGGACCCTGCGCGCTGGTCCGCCGCCGACAAGGCCCGGCTGCGCGCGGCGCTGGACGCCGGCCTGGGCCGGCTGGCGAATCTGCCTCGACGCGCCGGAAGCTAGGGCGCCGACCGGGCCGAGGGCTGCAGCCGAGCGCGTCTGCAGCCCGACCTGTGGACGCCCGCCGCGAAGCGCGGGAATCGCATCGCGCTCGGCGCGGCCGTGGCGGCGGCTGTGGGTCCCCGCCGCCGACGCAACTCCAGGTCCTTCCTCGTCGGTGGTCCCGCGCCACGCCCGATCGGCGATCCCCGCGTCGTGGCGGACGTCGACAGCTCCGCGCTGGAGCAGCTGCTCCTCGTCGTGCTGCACGTCTGCACCGTGAGCTTCCGCGAGAGCACCCCGTCGGACGCCGGCGCGCTCTTCGCGATTCGCACCGCGACCGCGAGAACCAGCTGTCCCGGGAGGATCCGGCCGCCCGGGGAATCGCGGAGGAGGCGGTACGGCGCGCGCCGACGCGCGACTTCACGCTTCCAGGCGGAAGAGCCCCATCACCTGGCGCCCGCCCATTCGCTGCCAGAACGCCGTCGCCTGGTCGTTGCTCGTCGCGACCTTGACCTCGACGCCGGCCGCGGAGCGGGACGCCGCCCAGGCCAGGGCCCGGCGGACGAGCTGTTCGCCGACGCCGCTGCGCCGCCACGTCTCGGTCACCGCCAGGTCGAGCACCTCGACGATGTGCGTCAGCGCGAACACCGGCGGCCGCTCGACCTCCACGGCGAGGCAGTAGCCGACGAGCACCCCGCGCGCGTCGGCGACGAACACGCCGGCTTCCGGCCTGGACACGCACCCGCGGAGGAACTCGGCGAAGTGGGCCTCCCCGCCCTGGGCGCGTGCGAAGTACTTCTCGCGCGCGACGTGGAAGTCCATCAGCTCCTTCCACAGCTCGGTGATCGCCGGCACGTCCGTGGCCACCGCGCGTCGAATGGTCGACTGTTCCATGCCGTGGTCTCCCCTCCCCTGCCGGGACGACGGTCCATGCCGGTCGGCCCCCGCCGGGCGGGCCTCGCTCGGCCCCGACCCGGCCAGGTCCGGCCTCGGGGTCAACCGCCGCCGAGGTTCCGCTCCTCGGCGAGCCGGGGACCGGGCAGCATCCGGTTCAGGCGCCCCAGCGTCGCCTCGGCCTCGGCGGCCATGCGGCGCAGCAGCTCGCGGGTCGGCAGGACGTCGTGGCAGAGTCCGATGCCCTGCCCGCAGGCGAGCATGCCGCCGTCGCTGGAGGTCGCGAACTTCTCCCGCGTGATCGTGCCCGCGATGATCGGCATCAGCTCCTCGATGCCGCCGCCCCGCGCCTCGATCTCGGCGACCTGCGCCGCGGTCTCGTTCTTCCAGACGCGGTGGGTGTTGCCGAGCGGCCGCAGGACGAGCTGCGTGTCGAGCTCCGTCGCCTGCGTCAGCCGCCGCTGGATGTCGGGATGCAACGGCGTCTCCCGCGCCAGCAACAGCCGCGTGCCGACGATCACGCCCTCGGCGCCCAGCGCCAGCACGGCGGCGAGCCCGCGCCCGTCGGCGACGCCGCCGCCGCCGATCACGGGCACCCGCACGCTGTCCACGACGCGCGGCACGAGGCAGAGGGTGGTGATGTCCAGGGTGCCCGTGGCGCCGCCGTTCTCGTAGCCGACCACCGTGACCGCGTCGGCGCCCAGGCTCTCGGCCTTCCGCGCGTAGCGGATGCCGACGCACTTGTGGATCCACGTCAGCTTCGCGGCCTTGATCCGGCCGACGACGTCCTCCGGCGCGCGGTGGCCCGAGGTCTCGACGATGCGGACGCCCTCGTCCAGCATCACGTCGAGGTACAGGTTGTTGTCGATCTGGTTCAGCGCCGGGAAGAAGTTTAGGTTGACCGCGAACGGCTTCTGCGTGCGCTTCCGGATCTCGCGCAGGGCGCCGCGGAACTCGCTCATCTCCTTGAAGTTCGCCGAGGCGAGCACGCCGCACCCGCCCGCCTCGGAGACGGCGGCCGTGTAGTCCTCCCGGGCGAGGTGCATCATCGCCCCGCCGATGATCGGGTACTCGATGCCCAGCAGCTCCGTGATCCGCGTCCTGAACATGTCTCGTCCTCCTCCGCGCTGCGGCTGCCGCTCTACCAGAACGGCGGGCCGGGGTCGAGCGCCGCGGCGTCGCCGGCCTCGCTGGCGCTCCCGTCCGTCCCGCGCTAGCATCCTCCCCGTCTCGAACCGCGAAGGAGATCCGCCATGCGACCGAACCGTGCCCCGTTCCCGCTCGCCGCGCTCGCCGTCGCCCTCGCCGGCTGCGGGAGTGCGACCGATCCGCCCGACGACCGCCCCGGCACCGTGACCGGCCACGTCGCCGCGGCGTCCGGGTTGTCGTGCGCGTCCGACCCGGACGACTGCGTCGGCGTCCTCTTCCTGTACGTCGTCGAGGAAGACCCGCTGGTCACGCTCGCGCAAACGCCGCTCGCGATCACGGTGGTCGAGTCGGCCGACCTCTCCGGCGGGAACCGCGTGTCGTACACGCTGACCGACGTTCCCCCCGGTACCTGGTACCTGGCCGGGTTCCTCGACGACGACGACAACGCCTCGCGCATGGCGCCGATGCCGGACGTCGGCGATCCGATCCCGTACCCGTTCCCGCAGGTGACCGTCGAGCCGGCCGCGTCGACGACCCGGGACGTGGTCCTGTCGTTGCGCATGCCCTAGGGGCCGAACGCCGCGCGACCGACCTCGTCGTCCTTCCACGGGCGTCCGTAGACCCGCCAACCCGTCGCCGGCCCGCCTTGCCGCGTCGACCCCGATGGGCTAGATTCTGGCGATTCTGGAGAGCGCGAGTGGCCGGGAGGAGAGCCTGAGATGACGAACGCCGCACGAAAGGTCTGCTGCGCACCCCTCGCCCTGCTGCTCGCCGCCCTTGGCGGCTGCAGTCTGGCGCTGTTCCAGGACTCGCCCCAGGACGGCAGCGGCGACCCGGACGACGCGGGCACGGACGTCGAGCCGGACGGGCCCGACGCGACCGACGGCGAGGCGGAGATTCCGCCGAACTGCGGCGACGCCGTCGTCGACGAAGGCGAGGAGTGCGACGACGGCAACGACGTGGCCGGCGACGGCTGCGAGGTCGACTGCCGCTACAGCTGCCACGAGACCGTCGAGTGCGACGACGCCGACCCCTGCACGCTCGACTCCTGCCTGGAGGTCGACGCCGGCCGGAGCTGCGAGAACCTGGTCGATGCCTCGCGGCCGCCCTGCGACGACGGCAATCCGTGCACGCCGAACGACTTCTGCGACTCCGCCGGGACGTGCGTCGGCGGCGCCGAGTACTCCTGCGTCGGGGGCCCCTGCGTCGGCTCGGTCTGCGACGGCTCGGGCGGCTGCGAGGAGTCCTTCTTCGCGGCCGGGGTGGAGTGCGACGACGGCGTCGAGTGCACGAGCGGGACGGTGTGCGACGGCGCCGGGGTGTGCGGCGGCGGGACGAGCACCTGCGAGTGCCGGACGACCGCCGATTGCGATTCGTTCCAGGACCCGAACCTGTGCAACGCGAGGCTGGTCTGCAACACGGCGGGCTACTGCGCGGCCGACCCGGCGACGGCGGTGACCTGCGACGTCTCGGGCGACACGGACTGCAGCCGCAACGTCTGCGACCCGGACACGGGGCTCTGCGGCATGGCCGCCGAGCCGGACGGCTCGCCGTGCAACGACGGCGACCCCTGCACCACCGGCGACGGCTGCGACGCCGGGAGCTGCGTGGGCGGCGCGCCGGCCTGCCCGATCGGCGGGTGCATCGCCGGCTGCGAACCGGCGACCGGGACCTGCCTTCCGGCTATCTTCGGCACGGAATGCCGGCCGGCGGGCGGCGTCTGCGACCCGGCCGAGAGCTGCAACGGGAGTTCCCTCACCTGTCCCACCGACCTGTTCCTCGCTCCGGGAACGTCCTGCGACGACGGCGACCCCTGCACCACCGACTCGACATGTCGGGCGGATCGCTCGTGCGGCGGGGGCGCGGCGTCCGCGCCGCCCGCCCCGGTTGCGCTGGCGCCGCAGAACGGCGCGTACAGCGGCAGCCTCCACGCGTCGTCGCTCCACCGCACCCTGCGCCCGCTCTTCCGCTGGAACTACGCCGACGACGGCTGCGGGGCGGTCCTGTTCACGGTGGAGGTCAGCTCGGAGTGCACGACGCCGGGCTTCGACACCTGCGGTTTCACCGCCCCGGGCGTGGTGCGGTTCACGACGACGACCAGCAGCGCGCGCACGAACCGTCCGCCCAGCGACCTCGCCGTCAGCACGGTGGCGCCGGTCGGCCGGCGCTACTACTGGCGGATGCGCGCCTGTCGCACGGCGAGCCCGACCGTCTGCTCGGCCTGGACGCCGGTGCGCTACCTGGACGTCGGCCGCGTGCCCGGCGACTTCGACGGCGACGGCCGCTCGGACGTCGCCGTCGGCACCACGATGTGGGGCGTGACGGGGGCCGATCGGGGCGCCGTGCTGGTGTTCGAGGGTTCCTCAACCGGCATCAGGGCTCCGGCGACGACGACGCTCCCCGGCTCGCAGCACCTGTGTCTGTTCGGTGCCGCGGTGGCCCTCGCCGGCGACCTCAACGCCGACGGTTTCGCCGATCTGGTGGTCGGCGCGCCCCAGCTCGATGCCTCGGGCTACGACGATCTCGGGATGATCTACCTCTACTACGGCGCCGCGGAAGGGCTTCCCACGACCGCCACGGGGAGCCTGAGTCTCACGGCACTCACGGGTGAGGCCATCGGCGACGCCTTCTTCGGCAGCGCGGTGGCGGGGATCGGCGACGTCAACGCCGACGGTTTCGCGGATTTCGCCGCCGGCGCGCCGGGGCATTCGGGGGGCTCCAGCCGCCAGGGCCGGGCCTACGTCTACCTCGGCCGGGCCGAGCCGATCAGCTCCAGCCTGCGTCCCTTCGTCGTGCTCTACGACACCGCGGACGATGCGGCCTTCGGTTCGGCGCTGACCGGCCTGGGCGACGTGAACGCCGACGGCTGCGCCGACTTCGCCGTGGGGGCGCCCCGGGCGGACGGCGTCGCGGTACGCAACGGCCGGGTGCTGACCTTCCAGGGGCGGCGCACCGGCAGCGTCCCGTTCCAGGCCCTGTGGACGCTCGAGTCGCCCCGTGGCGAGGCCGACGGCGGGTTCGGCCTCGCGTTGGCCGGCGGCGGCGACCTCGACGGCGACGGCCACCCGGACCTGGTGGTCGGCAGCACGCACGACGACCCGGCGACCGATGCCGGCGTCGCCTACGTCTTCTACGGCGCCCCTTCCGGGTTCTCCGCCTCGTACCCGGTCAAGACCTCCCGCACCGGCACGAACGCCACAGGCGGACGGTTCTCGGAGGCGCTGGCGCTGTTCGGCGACGTCAACGGCGACGACTTCGACGACCTGCTCGTCGGCGCTCCGGGCCAGCTCGACCTCGCCACCGGTCGCTTCGACGACGGTGCCATCTACGTCTTCCACGGCAGCTCGACCCGCGGCTTCGGGACCTCGCCCACGGTGCGCGAGAACACCTTCGCCGCCGACGGCGGCGACCTGTGGGGCGGCGCGGTCGGCTGGGTCGGCGACGTCCAGGGCGACGGCTTCGATGATGCCGGCGTCGGCGCCGAGAGCTTCAGCGATCCCGAGCTCGACGAAGGCAGCTTCTGGCTCTATCCCGGCACCACGTCCGGGTTGGCGAGCGCCGGCACGCGGATCGACAATCCGAGCGACGAGGCCGGCGGGCTGTTCGGCGTCTCGGTCGCCCAGCCGTAGGCGCGGGGCGCGCGAGCGCGTTCGCCGACCCGGGTCGATCTGCGAACGCCTCCCGAACGAGCTGCTGCCGCAGGAGTCCCTCCGGGAGTCGATCGACAGCCGGCGGACCTCCGCGGTGTTCTTCCACACGCGAGATGCGGACGGTTGCGAGGTCACGGTCCTCAGGCCGCGCAGCGGCCGATCCCGGCACCTACCGTCGACGGCGGCGGACGACGCGGACCGCGACGAAGGCGGCGAGCAGCAGGAACGAGGCGCTCGCGGAAGGACCCGCGGCGCGGCAGCCGCAACCGCCGCCGTCCTCGCCGCCGAGCGGGGTGGTGCCGCCGTCGCCGGGAAGCGACCCGCCGCAGTCGGGACCCGGGCCGTCCGCGGCGTAGGCCACCAGCGCCTCGTACTTGGCCCCGCCGAAGCCCGCCTCGCGCGAGGGGAACTCGAACTCGATCATCGACAGCGGGACCGGGATCGGGAACGGCAGGATCGGCCGGACGCCGGAGAGGTCCGTCTGGCTCCAGGTCGCGCCGCGGTCCGTGGTGTAGAACAGCCCCGTCAGGTCGCCGACGCCGCCCAACAGGAACCCCTCGCAGCGGTCGAAGAACACGACGTCGTGGAGTGAGTCGAGCGCGCCGGCGGCGGCGGCCGGGACGGCCTGCGCGGTCCACGAGGCGCCGCCGTCGGACGTCTTCTCGAGCCGCGGACCGCCCATCGAGTTCGAGATCATCCACCCCTCGGTGTTGTTGAGCATGAAGACCTGCCGGACGGCGCGGGCCTCGTTCTGGAACACGACCTGCCAGGAGGCGCCGCCGTCGGTGGAGCGGGCGAGCAGGCCGCCCTCGTAGCCGGTGATCTCGCCGGTGTCGGGATTGGTGGTCGAGCTGCCGCCCCAGACCCAGACGCGATTGCCGGCCTGGTACAGCACGCCGCCCAGCTCCTCGCCCGCGGCGGGCGAGGCGAGCGGGGTCCAGGTGACGCCGCCGTCGGTGGTCTTGCGAACCACGTCGCCGGTGCCGACGAGGATGCCGGTGGTCGCGTCGGCGAACGAGATGCCGTTGATCGTCGGGCCGCGCATGAAGCCCCAGTCGGTCTCCTTGTAGCCGGTCCAGCTCCGGCCGCCGTCGGTAGTGACCAGCAGCTTGCCCATGCCGCCGACGAAGGCGAGCTCGGTCGTCACCATCTCGACGCAGGTGTACAGCTCCATCCCCATCGGGTTGGGCATCCCGCCGTCGGGGCGGGAGGTGGTCCAGGTGGTGCCGTTGGTGGTGACGGCGAGCACCGCCTCGCTGTTGCCCGTACCGGGATCGTGGGTCCCGACGGCCATCGCGTGCTGCCCATCGACGGCGCTGATGTCGAAGTAGCCGGCGTTCTGGCCGGTGCCGTTCTGGATCAGGGTCCAGCCGGCGTGGGCCGAAGGCGCGACGAACAGCAGCGCCAGGGCCGCCGTGACGCCCAGGATTCTCGAGCCGGTGGTTCGCCTCATCGTGGTCCTCCCTGCCGTCGCCCCCGCGACCCGTCGTGGCGGACGCGGGAATGCTGACGCGGCACGCCGCGAGTGTCAATTCGACGGCGGCGGCGGCGGCGACGGCGGCGCCGGTCTCAGGGGCGCGCGAAGCAGGCCAGGCCGGCGATCATCTGGTCGATGATGACGGAGCCGCGGGCCGCCCCGGTCTCGACGTCGAAGCTCGACACCGGGCCCGCGGCCCGGCCGGGGGTCACGACGAGCAGCCCGTCGTCGGTCACCGACATTCCCCAGATCCAATCGTCGTAGCCTTCCAGCGTCACGGTCCGCAGCCGGCCGCCGCCCGGCAGGCGATGGACGTCGATCTCGCTGGTCGAGTGCCGGGCGGCGAACAGCAGGTCGTCGTGGGCGACCATGCGGACTCCTCGCGGCGCCCAGCGCCAGTCCTCGCCGACGCCGTCGCGCGCGTCGTCGAACGACGCGAAGTGGACCAGGCCGGCATCGGGAGGGACCCGCCCCGCCGGCAGCACGAGCAGCGCGTCGTGCCACGTCGCCACCGCCTCGCACAACACCGGCGCCGTCTCCCACGAGTCATCGATCAGCGAGAACCGCATCAGCCCGTGGATCGAGGGGTGGTCGACGCAGACGAACAGATCGCCGTCACGCCACCCGGTCGAGTGCACGTAGCCGTGCATCGAGTACAGGAGATCCTCGGCCTTCCCGAGCGGGCAGATCGTGCCGGTGTCGAGCCCGAGCAGGCCGATCCCGCGCTCGAGCAGGGTGAGACAGAAGTGCGATTCGGCGGCGACCGACTCGCACCCCGGGAAGGCCGTCGGCACGACGCAGACGCCGCTCCGGTCGCAGACCGTCCCGCCCTCGCACGAGCCGCAGCTGCCGCCGCAGCCGTCCGAGCCGCAGACCCGGCCGGTGCAGCTCGCCGTGCACGGCACGCACGCGCTCCCGTCGCACCGGGTGCCCTCGCCGCACTCGCCGCACTCGTACCCGCACTCCCCCGCGTTGCCGCACTCCCGCGTCGCGCAGGCGGCCTCGGGCAGGCACTCCTCGCGGCAGACGTCGCCCAGCGTGATCTCGTCGGCCTCGTAGCAGCCGTCGAAGGTCGCCAACGGCAGCCCGGTCGCCGCCTCGGCGTCGGCCACGACGGGACGCGGGTCGCCGTCGCGGCAGAACGGCCAGCAGTCGCCGGGGTAGTACAGGCCGCGGTGGGTCACCGGCACGTCGTCGGCCCCGACGACCGTCTGCGGATTGTGGCCGTACGTCAGGACGCCCGCCAGCCGAGCGCCGTCCTCGCGTACGATCGTCCAGGTGAGCCCGTCGTAGGAGCCCAGCGCGAGGTACACGGGACGGTAGTTGCGTCGCAGCCGCACCACGAACGTGCTGGACGTATGCGCCTCGTAGACGCTGATCAACCGCAACAGCGGCTCGTGGCCGGGGGCGAAGAACGGCTCGCGACGATACGACTCGGCCGGCGCGCAGGTCCACGCCGTGCGCGGCTCGAACCAGGTGCACGACTCCGGCGCGTCGGGCCAGGCGTCCGCGAGGACCTCGGCCTCGCCGACGTCAACGTCGACGTCGGCGTCGGTCGCGGTCTCCGCGTCGGCCTCGGCCCAGGACTCGGGGCCGGAATCGTCGCGGTCCGGCGGGTGGTCCATCAGCGGGACGTCGCCGTCGGCGTCCCCGCCCCCGACCCCGCTGCCGCAGTCGCATCCGGGGGCGGCGACCACGAGCAGCAGCAACGCCACGGTGAGCCCGCGCACTCGCCGCCGGCGGGCCCCTTCGGTTCCCCCTTCGATCCGCATGGCGCTACTCCCTTCGGGTTCAGTGTACGCCGACCCGGCTTCGGCGGCCAACGGGGTCGGCGCGCTCAGGAGCTTCAGGTGCCCGAAGGTACCGACCGGGGAGGCGGCTGCTCGGGATCCGGCGGGATCGGCGGCGGTTCCGGCGGCGGCGAAGGCGGCGGGCCGGGCGGCGGCGGCGAAGGCGGTGGCGAAGGCGGCGGATGTGCCCGGAACCACTTCCGGCGCTTCGACCGCACGACCAGGATGGCGACGAGGCCGGCGAAGGCGGCGGCACAGATCACCACGATCGGCACGGCAACCGTCCAGGCGGCGAGCCCGACGCCGACGGCGACCACGAAGCTCGGTCCACCGCTCCTCGCCGGCGCGCCCGCCGGCAACGGGACCTCGCAGTCGATGCGGTACGTGCCGCCTCGCTCCACGCGGAACGAACCGAGGGGGCGTCCGGAGTAGGACCACGTCATGTAGCCGGTTGCGGACGAGGAGCCGACGACCGGCACGCGCTCCCCGGTCGTCGGCTGGATCACGCTGCAGATCGGCCCGATGCTCGGCGGCGAATAGTAGGGCCGTCCATCGAGGACGCTGCGCTCCTCGAGGTACAGGACGTACTCACCCGGGTCCAGCTCCACGACCAGATGGCCGGGCATCCGCGCCCGCGCCATGCCCACCACCCGGTCCTCGACCCAGCCCTGTCCGAACAGAAACGCGGCGGGCGCAGCGAACACGATCAGCCCGATGCCCAGCAGATACCACGCGCCGCTGACCGGCTTGGCCGTCGACACTCCTCGGACACCTCCCCGGTTGCCGTGCGACCCGCGGGCGCTACTCGAGCAACGCGCGGATCAGGCTGAGCAACCCGCCGAACACGAACACCACCGCGAAGATCTTGTTGGCCACGCTCCACTCGCGAAGCGCCTTGTCGTCCGGTTTCGGCGGGTAGTACACCGGCCCCGACAGCAGGCAGACCGAGACGACGCCCGTCATCGCAACGAAAACGACGTTGGTCGCGATGAACGTCAGGCCCGGCAGGAACCAACCGACCAGCCAGATCAGCAGCGCCGTCACCAGGAGCGCCGAAGCCACCGACCCGCGCCGCGCCCACGACAGCTTCGCGTACGCCTCCTGCGGGGTTTCGTTGGCGACCGACGCGGCCTCCGCGGTTCCCGCCTGCTTCCCTCCACTCGCCATGGCTTCCTCCCCTGTGCCTGCCATGGTAGCGAAGCCGGCGAACGCTCCGCAAGGTCCGGCCTTCCAGGTCCGGCCTTCCAGGGCTCCGCAACTTGACGTCGTTGCGGCGAACCGACAGTCTGCGGCATCGAGAGGAGCAGCCATGAGACGAATCGCCCCGATCTGTCTGGTCCTGACCGTGGCCGTGGCCGCCGGATGCACGACGTTCGTCGGCGCCGGCTCGGAGCTGGGGGGAATTCCCCCGCGAGCCGTCGACGCTCCGTACCCGAACTGGGAACACATGTGCGTGCGCTCCACCGGGTTCGGCGGGATGGGCGGGTTCCTCACCGCCGCCGGCGCCGAGGGGTGGGAGCTGGTCGCCATCACCCCGGACAGCATGTACTGCTTCAAGCGCCCCGTGGCGCCGCCCGGCGGATTCCAGCCGCCGCCCGCGGGACCCAGTCCCGCCCCGGGCGTCTGGCGCGAAACGCCGCCCGCGCCGCCACCTCCTC
>CAZMRP010000023.1:0-18750 GCA_964568275.1 uncultured Myxococcales bacterium | reverse complement strand
GCGGATCGCCGCCGTGCGGCCGGGCCCGTCCGGAATCTCCAGCAGTCGGGCGACCAGCTCGGCCCGTGCCGCCGGGTCGGCGGCGAGTCGGGGCAGCAGCTTGCGGGCCTCGCGCAGCCGGTCGACCAGCTCGTCGCGCAGGGCGATTTCCGCGCCCCGCGCCGCGGCGTCCTCGGCGGCGCGGACGAAGGCGTCGGCGTCGGCCGGCGAGAGACCCCGCTCGCGGACGAAGTGCTCGCGCAACTCGGCGCTGGTGATCTCCCGGCCGAGCGCCGCGAAGGCCCGGGCGTCGGCGGCGCCGGCGAACCCCGGCTCGCAGCGCCCGTCGGCGAGGCACGGGGCGAGGCTGTCGGCCAGCCGACGGAGCCGGTCCTGCGAGGCCCGGGTCTCGCGGGCCTCGCGGGCCAGGGCGGCGTCGAGGCCGCCGAAGTGTTGCGGGTCGGCGGCGTGGGTGATGCGGTTCGTCGGTTCCATGGCGTCCTCCCTCCGGTGTCGCGGCGGTCGTCGCCGCGGGCACCTGCATCGCCGGGGGCCGGGGAACCGTTGCGTGGATTGTGCGAGCTGCGCGCCGGGGACGGGCGCGGGTCGAGGAGGCTCAGCTCTCGCGGCGGATGATCATCGCCATCGTGACGCCGCCGCCGCCGCAGATCGAGGCGCAGCACAGCTCCTTCCCGAGGCGGCGCCGCGATTCTCACGAGTCCCCCAGCCGCTTGACATGAGGCGTGCGTGTACCAAGACTTCAACTTAGGAAGTGCAAGATGGGATGATCGGTCGCCGTGGGCTGCCAAGGTCGTGACGCCGACCGTGTCGGCGCGGGAGGGAGATGAGGTCCTGGAGCGAACGAAGCTGTGGAAGGGAGTTCTTGTGGCTGTTCTTTCTGGGGGGGCTCCTCTTGTCATGCGCTGACGAACCCGACGACGATCCGGGGGCAACGCGTCTCGCGAACACCGTCCCGGGCCACGCCGACGTCCAGGTGACCGGAAGCTACCGCGGAGACGACATCGGAGGCGCCAACGATCAGGATCCCATCGGCTCTCGCGCCTGCACCAACCCGAGCTACAACCGTGGCTGCTGCTACCGCGGCGAGGCGATGGCGACGGCGGGGCCCTACACGCTGGCGCTCTACGGTGAATGGCTGGTGGCGCCGCCCCGCCCGCTGTTCCTGACGATTCTCGACGCCTCGTAGCGGAGGTGGACCATGCGGATGGGCATTCTCTGCATTGGCATGCTGGTGATGGGCGGTTGTTCTCGCAACGACCTGGGAGATGCTGCGCCGGACGCCGCCGTCGACGAGGCGGATGACGGCCGGGAGGAGCCGCCGCCGGTCGACCTGCTTCTCGTCGAACACACGGTGTACTGGGCGCAGGAGTTGCAGTTGGTCGCAAGTGCCCGCGTGGCGACGGACCTGGTCACACCGCTAGTCACGAGCGGGGTCGACGTGCGTGTCGGCGTGCTGTCTGCCGACCTCGGAAGCGCGGGTACGGTGTTCCCGGACGACGAGCGGATCTGCGGTGGTCCATGCGATCGGGAGGATGGATCCACCAGTTCCGACCTTGGTCGCCTGCTGACCCACCCCACTTGTTGGCGTGTTGATCCGACGGTGGGCTTGGATCTCGGGGTCTGTGCTTCGGTGGTGACGCCTGACGGCTCCGTGCCGCCGTATCTCGCGGGCTCCGATCCGAGGCTGGGCGACTGGTTGGCTTGCCTGCTCATTCGCGGGGACGGCTGCCCGATTCCGCAGCCGCTGGAATCGCTGGCGCTGGCTCAGGAGTCCGGCACCAACCCGGGCTTCCTGCGGGACGGGTCCGTCCTGGTGGTCGTCGTGGTCGCGGATGGAGACGATTGTTCGATCGCGGACCCGCGGGTGTTCGCGGAGGACGGTCCGATCGTGCCCGTCGGATTCCGCAGCCAGTGTGCGTACTGGACCGACCACGTGCATCCCGTTTCGCGCTACACCGAGTCGTTGCTTCGTGTCCGACCCGTGGACCGGCTCGTCGTCGCCGCATTTGCCGGAGTGCCCCAGGACTACCCGTGGTGCGATCCGGCCCACCCCGACCCGGACTGCGGCGACTGCGTCGCGGAGCGACCTTACCTGTGCTACGTCGGATGCGCGTCCCCGCCCGGCCGGATCGTGAGCGCCGCGCCCCGTCTTCGGGACTTCGCGAGGAGTTTCGGCACGACCGCCGACGGCTCGCCGGTCGGCTTCTCCTTCGGGAGCTGCACGCTGCTGCCGGGGGCCGTGGAGCCAACGCCCGAGGAGGCCTGGGCCGCCGTGCGCGAGGCGGTGCTGGACCGCGTCGGGCTTGCCCCGTGAGCGAGCCTGCCATCGGCAGACAATCCGTTCGTGCGTGATGCGTCGCGTCGTCGCTGCAGCCGACGGCGCAGGTTTCTCAGCTCTCGCGGCGGATGATCATCGCCATCGTGACGCCGCCGCCGCCGCAGATCGAGGCGCAGCACAGCTCCTTCCCGAGGCGGCGCAGGGCGTGGTAGCCGGTGATCAGGATCCGGGCGCCGCTGATGCCGGTGGGGTGTCCGAGGGCGATCGCGCCGCCGTGCACGTTGAGCTTCGCGCGGTCCCACTTGAGCATCCGCTCGTCGGTCAGCACCTGGGCCGCGAACGCCTCGTTGACCTCGAGCAGGTCGATGTCGGCGAGGGCCATCCCGGCGCGCTGGAGCGCCAGCGGGATGGCGACGCCTGGGCCTTCGCCCATGAACTTCGGCTCGACCGCCGCCTCGGACCAGGAGACCAGGGAGAACAGCGGGGTCTTGCCGAGGGTCTTGGCGTGCTCGCGGGTGGTGAGCACGATGGCACAGGCGCCGTCGGTCATGCCGCAGGCGTTGCCGGCGGTGACCGAGCCGCCCTCCTTGCGGAAGGCCGGCTTGAGCTTGGCCAGGGTCTGGACGGTGGTGTCGCCGCGGATCGACTCGTCGCGGGCGAACTGGAGCGCCGGGCCCTTCTTCTGCGGCACCTCGAGCGGCGCGACCTCGTCGTCGAACCACCCCTGGGCCTGGGCGTGGGCGGCCTTCTGCTGGCTTCCCGCCGCGAACTCGTCCTGCTCCGCGCGGGAGATCTTGTACTTGTCGACCAGGTTCTCGGCGGTCTCGCCCATCCCGCAGCCGCAGGTCGGGTCGATCGAATCGCTCCAACCGTCGAGCAACGTCTTGGGGCCCATGTGGAACCCCTCGAAGCGGACCCCCTTGAGCAGGTAGGGGATGGTGCTCATCGAGTCCATGCCGCCGGCGACCATCAGCTTGGCGTCGCCGAGCAGCATCGCCTGGGCGGCGAGGGCGACGGTCTTCATGCCGGAGGGGCAGGCCATGTTGATCGTGTGGGTCGGGACGTGGGCGGGGATGCCGGCGAAGAGCGCGGCGCTGCGGCCCGGGTTGGGGCCGTTGCCGGCCTGGCGGCAGGAGCCGTAGCTGATCGAGTCGACCTGTTCCGGGGCGACGCCGGCGCGCTGGAGCGCGGAGCGGATGGCGTGGGCGCCGAGGTCGTAGGCCGGGGTGTCCTTGAGCGTGCCGCCGAACTTGCCCATCGGGGTGCGGGCCATGCCGATCGCGACGATGTCCTTGAGCTGCATCGGGTCCTCCTTCGGGCGCTCGGGGTTCAGCCGAGGAACTGCCCGCCGTCGACGTTGAGCACCTGGCCGGTGACGTGCCGGGCCAGGTCCGAGGCGAGGAAGCAGACGACCTGGGCGACCTCCTCGGGCTTGCCGAGGCGGCCGAGCAGGATCTCGGAGAGGGCGAGGTCCTTCACGGCCTGGGGCGCCTGGGCCATCATGTCGGTCTCGATCAGGCCGGGGGCCACCGCGTTGCAGTTGACGGAGAACTTCCCCAGGTCGCGGGCGCAGGTCTTGGTCAGGCCGATGATCCCGGCCTTGCTGGCGGCGTAGTTGGCCTGGCCGAGCTTGCCGCGCTTGCCGTTGATCGAGGTGATCGTGACGATCTTGCCGGACTGGCGCTCCTTCATCTGCGGCGCCACGGCGCGGATGTAGTTGAAGTACCCCTTGAGGTTGGTGGCGATGACGGCGTCCCACTGCTCCTCGGTCATCTTCCAGATCATGCCGTCCCAGTTGACGCCGGCGTTGCAGACCAGGATGTCGACCTGGCCCCACTCCTTGGTGACGCGTTCGACGAGGAGTTGGGCGTCCTTGAAGCTGGCGACGTCGGCCTGGATCGCCAGGGCCTTGGCGCCCGCGGCCCGCACCTTCTCCGCCACCGCCTCGGCCTCGGCGGCGTGTTTGCGGTAGTTGAGGGCGACGTCGGCGCCGCATTGGGCGAGCGCGAGGCAGATCGCGTTGCCGATGCCCATCGAGCCGCCGGTGACGACGGCATGCTTGCCGGACAGGTCGATCTTCATGGGCCCCTCCTGGTGCACGAGTCGCTGTACGTCCGCCGCGGTCGAACCGACCGCACGTACCGTTCCATAGTCGAGAAGGCGGGCACGCTCAAGCGAACAATTGGACCGGCGTCCCCGCGGCCCCCGGCGCCGGACGCCTGCGAGGCGGCGAGGTCACTCCTGTTCCAGGGCGCGTCGTACGGCTTCGGGCAGGCTGCGCTCCAGGGACGGGTCGGCTTCGACGAGGCGGCCGATGTCGGCCAGGTCCTTGTGGCGCTTGGAGCGGCGCCGCGTCGTGTCGGACCAGGCCCAGATCTTCCCCTGCAGGACGTCTTCCTTGGCAGCGGCGGGAAGTTTGTAGCCCAGGATCTCCGTCGGCCGGGCCCGGGCGATGAACGCCTGATAGCGCGGGTCGGTCTGGAGTTGCACGCGCAGGTCCGAGCCTTCGCCGCTGAGGTTGATGCTGTGCGGGAACGACTCGACCTTCAGGCCTCGCGCCTGCGAGGCCTGTCGGACGCGGTCCAGGTCGGCCTGTGCCACGACGAGGTCCACATCGAGGCTGACCACCGGCTCGGCGTAGGCGTTCACGGCCAGTCCGCCGATCACGCAGTGGGTGGCGCCGGTCTCCTTCAGCACGTCGAGGACGATCCGCAGCAGGTCGACCTTGCCGTTGGCCAGCGCTCGCATGAACTCGTTGCCCGTCATCCCGTTCCCCTTCGAGGGTCGTCGCTTCGTCCGCCCGCTCCTCGACGACTGGGTCCGCTCGCTCCGGACAGTCCCAAGCGTGTCCCGGCCTTCCGCCGGCGTCAAGCGGTGAGCGGGGGGTGCGGCGCAGCGCAAGGGGGATCTTGGGCGAAACGTGACCGTCACGGGTCGGGCAGGGAGGGATGGCCGAGCGGCGGCTACTCGTACCAGGCGTATTCGGACCCCTGGCGCAGGCGGATGCGGTAGTTGCCGCGCAGGTCGTCCCAGGTCTCGACGGTGGCGGCGGCGTCCGGCCAGCGGACCTCGACCGAGTCGACGTCGCAGGCGGCGCCGAGGCCGAAGTGCAGCACCAGGTCGTGCTGCAGGCCGTAGTGGCCGTAGCCGCCCGAAACCTCCTGGACCTGCGTCAGGTCGCCGGCGACGACGGTGACCTTGGCGCCGATCGCCGAGCGGTTCGTGCCGGCGGCGGGGTCGCCCTCCAGCACGAGCTGCAGCCAGTTGCCGTCCTGGCCCACCTCGTTGCGGTAGTAGTGCACCTCGGGCTCGGTCCAGCCGCAGCACGAGCGGCTGGTGCTGGAGCCGACGACCAGGTCGAGGTCGCCGTTGTTGTCGGCGTCGAAGCAGAGCGTGGAGAAGGTGTTGCCGCCCAGGCGCCACGGCTGGTCGTCCTGTCCGGGGGTCCAGCTCGCGCTGCTGCACATCATCTGCGGCGGCGGTCGCGCGGCGTGGGATGATGTCGCAACGCCAAGCCCGGCGAAGAAAGTCCTTGACACCCGCCTCGTGGCGGGCGCCAAATCGGATCCGACGTTGGCGATCCACGGTCACCAACGCCCACAGTGTGATTGGGGGGAGTGAGTGGGCCGCTGGTTCCCACAGGGACGGTGGGCAGTAGAAACCACGCCGGTGCAGCCGGTCAGCCCCCCCCCGGCCCGGCCCATACGAATGCATCATAACTTCCAAGGCTTATGCCCTGCGATCCCGGCGTGTGGCCGACTTCCTGCGTCGGGATCCCGGCCGGAGAACCGGCGAGACGTGCGGCCGAGCGGCCCGATGCGCATCTCCGCAGGGGAGGATGCGTCCCGGACGCCGTCCCGGTCGCGCGGCCCTTCGGGGAGAGGCGTCCGCACCCGTGCCGGCCCACGCCCGCCAACCGGGAGGGACCGATCCGTTCGGGGTGGGCATGGTCTCGATGCCGCCGGGGGACGCTCGGATTTCTGCCGGGGCGCCACCGCACGGATCGGAGAGAAGACGGTGCTCGACACCAGGCGTTCCCGCAGATGTTGCGGCTCGCCCGGGTCCGGACGGCGGACGACCTCCGCCTTGTCCGTTGCGGCGAGGTCCGGATATCCCGACGGACAACATGAAGGCGAAGGAGAAACACGATGAGAATGCCCCGTGCCGACGCTTCGACGGCCCTTTGGGTGCGAGTCGCTCTGTACGTGATCGCGCGCCTGACGCGGAACAAGGTCACGCGCGACCTGATCCCGGTCATCCAACCCGCGCTCGACGCGCTGGACGCCGCCGCAGCGGCCATGGAGCGCGCCGAGCGCGCGCTCGTCGCGGCGCGGGCCCACTACGACGGCGCCGACGACGACCTGGACGAGGTCGTGACGGCGTTCGAGGGTCAACTGTACCTCGCTGTCGGGAAGAACCGGAAGGCCGCGCTCTACCAGAAGTGCTTCCCCAACGGGCTCCTCGCCGTGACCGGGGCCAGGATCCCCGACGAGGTCCGGCTGGTGAAGACGCTGGAGGGGGCGATCGCGCGTGAACTCGGCGACGCGGACTACGCCAAGCGTCTCCTGCCGGGGATCGCCGCGGCGCGTGAGGAAGTGGAGGCGCAGGTGCCGCTCCTCCAGAAGGCGCTCGACGCTGCCGCGGCGGCGTGGTCCGTCGAGCTGGGCGCGCGCCACGACATTCGGCGGCAGTACCGCATCATCTTCGCCGAACTGGTCAAGCTGTTCCCCGACAACACGAGGAAGGTCAACTCGTTCTTCCGTGACCCCGGCAGCGCGCGCCGTGGCGGCGGGGCTGCGGAGGACACCGACGAGGAGGTCGAGCCGGCGCCGGCAACACCGCCGACACCGGCATAGGCACGGCGGGCAACACGACCGGGCCGTGGCGTCGGCCGTGGAAAGGGAGACCGAGAGCGTGAGCAGACATCGAGGGAAACGGAGGAATGCGCCTTGAGCCTCGTCTCTGCCGACGGCGGGACCAATTGCGCGCGGGGACGCGGCGACGCAGAGGGGGAATCAGCGGCTTGGCTGCCGCTGCTCCGCGCCAGACTCCTTCGGACATCGCCGGTGGCCGAAGGCCAGGGTCAACGCGAACGCCGGGCATCTCCACGCGCAGATGGTCGCGAGGGTTAGATCGCCGAGTACCTCGGTTTTACCGAGGTTGCGGCCCGTACAAGGCGGGCCGGGTTGGAAGGAGGACGGCAATGGAGAGTCAGCTGATTCGGAGGGGGCTGTGGACGTCGTGTCTGGTCGTGACGCTGGTGCTGGCGCCCGGGGTGGCTCGGGGCCAGACGCCGTGGTACCTGACCGGGAACGACATCTCTGCCGGCGATTTCCTGGGCACCACCGGGGCGGACGATGACCTCAACATCAGGGTCGCCAACGCGCGGGCATTCCTCATCGATGCGACCACAGGGGCACCGAACATCATCGGCGGCTGGAACCAGAACGGCGTCGCCGCCAACGTCGTTGGCGCGACCATTGCCGGTGGTGGCGTCAACTACTCCCCGAACGGTGTCGGTGACAACTACGGGACGGTCTGCGGGGGGTTCAACAACACCGTCGGCGACTACGACGGGGATGCGACCGACGAGTACGCGGCGACGGTCGGCGGCGGAGAGGCTAACCTGGCGGAGGCAAGATACGCCGTGGTGGCCGGTGGCTACGGCAACGCCGCGAGCGCCAGGTATTCCGTCGTTGGCGGAGGGCAGTCGAACAGTGCGACGGGGACCGAGGCGTTCGTTGGCGGAGGGCGGTCGAACAGTGCCACGAGCAGCATGGCGTTCGTTGGCGGAGGGCTCTCGAACTCGGCGACAGGCTTCTACTCATTCGTTGGGGGAGGCTACTCCAACGAGGCCACCGGTACATCGTCGACAGTACCGGGCGGTTTCGACTGTGCCGCCAACGGCAACTACAGCTTCGCCGCGGGATACAAGGCCGTGGCAAGCAACTCGGGTTGTTTCGTATGGTCGGACGGCAGCACGTCGTCGGCGCTAACGTGCTCCACGAACAACCAGGCGAAGCTCCGCACGGCGGGCGGCGTCTATTGGTACACGAACTCGGCAATGACGAACGGCGTGATGCTCAGTGCCGGCAGCCAGACGTGGTCGTCCATCAGCTGCACGCGCGACTCGAAGGAGAACATCGAGGACGTCGACATCGCTGCGGTACTCGAGGCATTGGAAGATGTTGACGTGTACACCTGGCGGTGGAGGGACGAGGATCCTTCGATCCGCCACATGGGCCCCTTCGCGGACGACTTCTACACGGCTTTCGGGCTGGGCGCCGGCGAGGGCCAACTGACCACCGTCGATGCGGACGGCGTTGCGCTCGCCGCCATCAAGGCCCTTCACGCTGAGAACCAGGAACTGCGCGAGGCGATCCGCGAGTTGCGTGAGGAGGTTGCCGAGATCAGGCGGCTTCTCCCACCGCGAAGACGATGATTCGTCGTCTTGCGGCCGCCGCTGCGGCGGCTCGCCGGTGCCAGTCGGCTTGCCGGCCGCGGGTGCAAGCACGCACGGCGCCGCCGCGAGGCGCGGACGCGGAGAACCTTTCTGCACCGGCCGAACGAGGAAGGGTGCGGTACACGTCGTTGCGCCCGCACCTCGCCGACCGTACAATCTTGGGCGGCTCGTGCCGAACTCGCCGGAGAAGGGGGCTGATCGTGGCGACAACTGGAACTGTGCTGCCCCGGGCGATTGCAGCGTTGATCTCGGTGGCCGTCGCCGGGTGCTACGCGTCGCATGGTGGTCCCGTCGATGGCGAAGCGGATTCCGAGGGTCGCGTCGATGGCGAGGACGGGGTCGAGGGCGACGGCGAGAACGTCGAGGACGAGGCCCGGCACGACACTGCGGATGGTGAGTCGGACATGCCGGACGACATGCCGGTCGACGACTTGCCGCCGCGATGCGGCGACGGCCTCCTGGACGACGACGAGGAGTGCGACGACGGGAATGAGGTGCAAGGCGACGGCTGTGACAGCGACTGCCGCTACTCGTGTCACGGCGACTTGGACTGCATCGATGACCTGGAGTGCTCGCACGACGAGTGCGTCACGGTGCCCGCGGGCCGCGCCTGTCGGAACTTGCCGCTGGCCGGATGGTGCGTGATCGACGCCGTCTGCCGCAGGAGCGGTGAAGCCGATCCGGCCGGCCCCTGCCGCTCCTGCGACCCGGATCGGGACACAAGCCGTTGGAGCCCGCGCCCGGCGGGCACGGCCTGCGACAACCGCCTGTATTGCGACGGTGCCCCGGACGCCTGCGATGGCGCGGGCGCATGCCTTGGCGGGAGCCCGCCCTGTGCCGAGGGGCCTTGCGGCGGCTGCGACGAGGACCTGGATGTGTGCAGCCTCGTCCCCACGGGCGTCGTGTGCCGGGCCGCCGTCAACGAGTGCGACACGGTCGAAACCTGTGACGGCACATCCGTGGGCTGTCCGGAGGATTCGTTCGAGCCGGCCGGCGTTGCCTGCGACGATGGGGACGCCTGCACGGCCCCGGATTCCTGCGATGGGAGCGGGCACTGCGTGGGCGACACCTCCGCCACCGTGCCGCCGTCGCCCTTGCCCCTGTGGCCGCCCAACGGTGGTTTGACCGGCAGCGTGCACGCGTTGGCGTCGTTCGCCACGCTCCGTCCCGAGTTGCGTTGGCGCTGGCTGTCGGACGGCTGTTCGCCGCCGTCGTACCGGGTCCAGGTGGACGACTCCTGCCCTGTCTCGGGGTTTCAGGCGTGCGAATTCCCAAGCCCCGAAGCCGAGGCGTCCGACCTTGCCGACACACGGTGGCGGCCCCCGACGGAACTCGCGGTACGAGACGTGCCCCCGGTCGGCAGGCGGTACTTCTGGCGCGTCGCGGCTTGCCGGGGCGTGTCGTGCTCGTCTTGGTCTCCGATTCGCTACCTGGACGTCGGAAGAGTGATCGTCGATCTCGACGGCGACGGGTACTCCGACGTCGCCGTCGGAGCCCCGGCGTTCACGACGGTTGCGGTCCATGATGGATCGGTCTTTGTCTTTGCCGGATCTGCGACGGGAGTCCGCACGGACGCGCCGTCCCCACTCGGCAATCCCTCCCCTGCGGACGGGGCGTATTTCGGCGAGGCTTTGGCGGCAGGCGACGTGAATGCGGACGGCTTCAGCGACCTCATCGTAGGCGCGTACCGGCAGGATATCATAGGGGCCATCTTCGTCTTCCATGGATCCCCTGCCGGCATCGACCCGGCGCCGAACCTGAGGATCGATTCGCCCAGGCGCGACCCCGAGGGGCAGTTCGGAGGAACCGTCGCAGCGGGGCAGGACGTCGACGCAGACGGGTTTGCTGACGTCGTCGTGGGCGCCCGGAGCCTCGATTGGGTCAGGTTGAACCAAGGGGCGGTTTTCGTCTTCCGCGGTACGCCCACCGGTGTCGAGTCCTCGCCCGCCGCAACACTTACAGTTCCTTCTTCCTACGACGACACCAGCTTCGGGAGGAGCCTGGACTTCAGCGGGGACGTCAATGCGGACGGCTTCGCGGATCTCCTGGTCGGCGCCAGGCATCGTGCGTACGTGTACACTGGGCGTACGTCCGGGATCGCCTCGCTGCCAACAACGACGCTTGCCGACCCGACGCCATCCTTGGGCCTGGACTTCGCGACCGCCGTCGCCGTCGCCGGCGACTTAGACGCCGACGGATTCAGCGACGTGCTTGTGGGTGCCCCCTTCGACTACGACCATCCCGGTGGCGCGGTCTACGTCTTCGGCGGCGGCGAGACCGGCATCCCAACCGTCCCCGACGTTGCGATCAGCGTTCCGCCCGGAACGCGCGGAGCCCTCTTCGGCGGGGCGATCTGCAGCGCCGGGGACACCGACCACGACGGATTCGCAGACGTCGTCGCGGCTGCGTACCAGGACGATGCCGCCTACCTCTATCGCGGTTCGGCCGCTGGGCTTCCGAGCAGCCCCTCGCAGACATTCCGCGGATCCGGAAACTTTGGCTGGGCGTGTGCCGGGGCGGGCGACGTCAACGGCGACGGCTACGATGATGTCATCGTCGGGGCGCCGTACGACGATGTCGTCGTGGTTGAGGGGGGTTCGGCGCTCGTCTTCTGCGGCTTGCCCGGCGGGTTGGACCCGTCGCCTTGCGCTGTTCTGTCGGCTGAGCAACCGCGCGCGCATTTCGGTTCCAGCGTCAGGTGAGGGGCCGTGGCGCCAGAGGCGCTCCTGCCTCCCGGATGCTCCCGGGCCACGAAGCGAACGATCTGCGCGCAGGAAGTCCGACGGCATCTCGATCCGGAAGGCCGGGGAATCGCCGATACCTCGTGCCGGTCGAGAAGGGTCCGGCTGACCGGACGCCACCGTTCCCGGGCCGACAACGGAGGGACGCCTCGACCGACGACTACTCGTACCAGGCGTGCGGCGAGCCTTGGCGCAGGCGGATGCGGTAGTTGCCGCGCAGGTCGTCCCAGGTCTCGACGGTGGCGGCGGCGTCCGGCCAGCGGACCTCGACCGAGTCGACGTCGCAGGCGGCGCCGAGGCCGAAGTGCAGCACCAGGTCGTGCTGCAGGCCGTAGTGGCCGTAGCCGCCCGAAACCTCCTGGACCTGCGTCAGGTCGCCGGCGACGACGGTGACCTTGGCGCCGATCGCCGAGCGGTTCGTGCCGGCGGCGGGGTCGCCCTCCAGCACGAGCTGCAGCCAGTTGCCGTCCTGGCCCACCTCGTTGCGGTAGTAGTGCACCTCGGGCTCGGTCCAGCCGCAGCACGAGCGGCTGGTGCTGGAGCCGACGACCAGGTCGAGGTCGCCGTCGCGGTCGAAGTCGGCCCAGGTCTGGGCGTTGGCCCCCGGGTGGCCGACGCCGGCGGCGCGCGCGAGTTCCTGGTAGCCGCCCTCGGGCAGCCGCCGGAACAGGAAGCCGCGGGCGTCGGGGTACTCGGAGGTGGCCAGGTAGATGTCCTTCCAGCCGTCGTTGTCGAAGTCGAGGTACGCCACGGTGAGGTCGCCCTCGTTCCAGTCGTCGCCGCGCCAGTCGCGCGCCAGCCCGTTGGTCTCGTTGCCGGGGCGCTGGAGCGTCCAGCCGCGGGTCGTCGGCGCCGGGACGTTCTCCAGCAGCTCGCTGGGGTCCGACGACGAGCCGGCCCACCAGTGGCGGATCGTCGAGTTGAACAGGTCGAGGTCGCCGTCGTTGTCGGCGTCGAAGCAGAGCGTGGAGAAGGTGTTGCCGCCCAGGCGCCAGGGTTGGTCGTCCTGTCCGGGGGTCCAGCTCGCGTCACTGCACATCATCTGCGGCGGCGGCGTCGCCGGGTCGCAGGCCCCGGGGTTGTTCTGGCAGTAGCAGAGGTACATCTGGTTGTCGGTGTAGTCGGTCCGCTCGTCGGCCGCGAAGCCCACCTCGGCGCCGATCTCGCGGAACGTGCCGTCGCCCAGGTTCTCCCACAGCAGGTCGAGCTGCCGGCCGTAGCTGACGGCGAGCAGGTCGTCGTCGCCGTCGTCGTCGATGTCGCAGGCGGTGGTGCCGTCGGTCGGCCGGTGGTTGGTCCCTTCCTCGTAGGTCCCGACGTAGGTCGTCAGCCCCGCGGCGTCGGTGACGTCGGTGAAGGTGCCGTCGCCGGCGCCGTGGTACAGCCGGTCCTGCAGGGCCAGGTCGGGGTAGCCGTAGCGCCGGTACTGGAAGCCGACGAACAGGTCGAGCAGGCCGTCGCGGTCGGCGTCGAGGAACGCGGCGGCGTGGGCCGGCCAGCGCTCCGTCGGGCCCGTGGCGATCGCGCTCGTCGCGGCCGGCGTGAACCGTCCCGTGCCGTCGTTGAGCAGCAGCTCCGAGCGGTCGCCGGGGTCGACGACGCCCGTGTCGTCGCTGATCATCGCGACGCTGAACACGTCGTTGTCGCCGTCGTTGTCGACGTCGGCGATGACGGCGAAGCTGGCGGCGCGGCCGAGGCCCGAGTCGTCGCGGGTCCGGCCGTACTCCGACTCGAGCGTGGCGTCGACGAACGTCCGGCCGGTCGGGCCGGGGCGGTTCATCAGCACCCGCTTCTGCCACGCCTGGGGCGGGTCGACTTCCGGGTCGTCGCGGCGTCCGTTGGACCCGCGGTGGATCAGCAGGTCGGGGTAGCCGTCGCCGTCGAGGTCGGCGGACGCCATGACGTTGCCGAGGACGTAGAGGTGGTCGCGGTCGAAGCCCGCCTCGAGCGTGGCCTGGTAGAAGTGCGGGCCGCGGCCCAGCGTCACCGGCTCGCGGCAGACCCGCGGCGGGACCTCGGGCGGGACGTCGGCGACGTCCGCGTCGGCCTCGGCGTCGACGTCCTCGACGTCGACGGGGACGTCGGGCAGGACGTCCTCCGGGACGTCGGCGTCGCCGGCGTCGGTGGTGCTGTCGTCTCCGCAGGCGGCGAGCAGCGCCGTCGCGGCGAGTGTGGTGGCGCAGATCGTGAGTCTTCGCATCGGCTCTACTTCCCGCTTCCGGCCCCCCGGGCCATGGTGCGGACGGCGGCGACGGCGGCCTGCCAGGCGGCGAGGTCGCGCGTGCGCTCGGGCGCGCCGAGCGCCGGCATGAAGGTCCGCTCGACGGCGACGACCTCGCGCAGGGCGGCGAGGTCGGTCCAGACGCCGACGGCGAGGCCGGCGAGCAGGGCGGCGCCGAGCGAGGTGGTCTCGGCCATCTTCGGACGGAGCACCGGCACGCCGAGCAGGTCGGCCTGGCGCTGCAGCAGCAGGTCGTCGGCGGTGGCGCCGCCGTCCACGCGCAGGTCGGGCAGCGTGCGCTTCGCGTCGGCCTCGGTGGCGCGCACCAGGTCGACGATCTGGTAGGCGATGCCGTCGAGCACGGCGCGGGCGAGGTGGCCGCGGTTGGTGCCGCGGGAGATGCCGAGCACGGCGCCGCGGGCCTGCGGGTCCCAGTGCGGGGCGCCGAGGCCCGCCAGGGCCGGCACGAACAGGCAGCCGCCGGCGTCGGGCACCGTCCGGGCCAGCGCCTCGACCTCCGCCGAGGTGCCGATCAGCCGCAGCTCGTCGCGCAGCCACTGCACCGCCGCGCCGGCGATGAACGACGAGCCCTCGAGGGCGTAGGTCGTGCGGCCCTGGATGCGCCAGGCGACGGTGGTCAAGAGGCCGTGGGTCGACGGCACCGGCCGGTCGCCGGTGTTGAGCAGCAGGAACGCGCCGGTGCCGTAGGTGCACTTGGCCTGTCCGGGGTCGTAGGCCGCCTGGCCGAACAGCGCGGACTGCTGGTCGCCGACGAGCGAGGCGATCGGGATGTCGTCCGGCAGGCCGTCGACGCCCTTGGTGGTGCCGAGCACGCCGGAGGTGTCGAGGAGCTGGGGCAGGACGTCGACCGGGACGCCGAGGTAGCCGAGCAGCTCGGGGTCCCAGTCCAGCGTCTTGAGGTTCAGCATCAGGGTCCGGGAGGCGTTGGAGACGTCGGTGCCGTGGACGCGGCCGCCGGTCAGGCGCCAGAGCAGGAACGAGTCGACGGTGCCGAAGGCGAGCTCGCCGGCCTCGGCCCGCTGCCGCAGGCCGCGGACCTGCTCGAGCATCCAGCGGACCTTGGTGCCCGAGAAGTAGGGGTCGAGCACCAGGCCGGTGCGGTCGCGGAACGCGCGCTCCAGGCCCTGCTGCTGGAGTTGCGCGCACAGCTCGGCGGTGCGCCGGCACTGCCAGACGATGGCGTGGTGCACCGGCTTGCCGGTCTCGCGGTCCCACAGCAGCGCGGTCTCGCGCTGGTTGGTGATGCCGATCGCGGCGACCTCGGCGGTCGAGCGGCCCGAGCGGGCGAAGACCTCGCGGACGGCGGCCAGCACCGACTGCCAGATGTCCTCCGGGTCGTGCTCGACCCAGCCGGGCTGCGGGTAGTGCTGGGGGAACTCGCGCTTGGCGTGCGCCAGCACGTTCAGATCGCGGTCGAGCAGCAGGGCCGCGCTGCCGGTGGTGCCCTGGTCGATGGCGAGCACGAGGCGCTTCTCGGTCATCGGCTCCTCCCGGCCGCACCCCGTGCGCGCGAGGCGCGGCGACGCAGCGAGTATTCCAGGGCGGGCGGGGGTTGTCGAGCCGATCAGCCGGACAGGTCCGACAAACAGATCGTGCTTGCACCACACCCCACGCAAACCTAAACTCCGTGCAGACTCCGGTTTCTCTCGCCGGAGGGGAGGGATGCCATGAAGCGGAAGGCGATCTGCCTGCCTGCCTGCCTGCCTGCCTGCCTGCCTGCCTGCCTGCTGTTGATGCCTGAGGTCGGAAGCGCGCAAGGCGGCTGGTCGGAAGCCCAAGAGATGTCGAGTGCGACGTGGGATGCGCAAGCGGAGGACGCATCGTGGTTGGAGGGCGTCGTGATGCCCGAGCGTCGAGTTGCCGCGGAGGAGACTGGCCTGCCGCTGGTTCTGGACGGTGACCTGGCGGCCTGGGAGTGCCCGTCCGTGCCTGGCGGCACGACACCGATCATCGGCACGTCGGGGAAGGACGTGATGATCTTCGGGATGATCTGCAAGGTCGCGCCGACCGGCTGCAACGACGTCGGGATGGGGGTCTGCCGGTATCTCAAGAGTTCCTCGTTGGCCACTCCATGCGCACGTGGGTCTTTCGTCGCGCGTGCCACCTGGCCTGCGGGTACCGACCCGATGCGGATCAAGGGGGATCCGGACGGTGGGCCGTACCAGGAGGATGTCATCTGCGCTGCCGACTACGAAGGAGGTGGCTTCGCTGTGCCGTGCGGCACCAGCTTCTACGTCTACATGCCGGAGAGGATTCCCGGGAACTTCGAGGTCTGCGGTGATGACTGCTCGGTGTCCTACGGCGAGGGGGACTGGATCTACGGGTCGCCGTTCCGGGACACCATCTTCGCCGGTCGAGGCGACGACGTCCTCTTCGGCCGGGACGGCTCCGATTGCATCTGGGGGGATGACGGGATAGACGAGATCTGGGGAGGTGATTGCGCGCTGAGCGAGATGGAGTGGATCGTGGGGGGCAATGATAGCGACTGGCTGTACGCGGCCTCGCGGATGGGAGAATGGGACGCAGGTGCCGCCTGCCCGCGGTACATCGTGGGCGGAGCCGGGACGGAGCGCGAAATCTACGGCGGTCCCGGCCCCGACCAGATAGACGCCGGCGCCGGGGGGGTGGCCAGCGCCATGGAGTGGATCAACGGTTGGAGCGGGAGCGATATCATCCACGGTGGCCCAGGCTACGAGAACATCCACGGTGGAGCCGGGAACGACTTCCTGTACGGCGACGGAAACGGCGCGGCGCTCAACGGCGGCACCGGCAACGACTTTCTGGACGCCGGTGGCGGCCTGGGCGACTGGTGTTATGGGGCCGGCGATGGCGATCCGCCCGACACGGACACCTGTCTTCCCGCGCCGTCGTGTGAGTTCTTCAGGCACTGCGAGTTGTAGCGGTGCGTGGAGCGGTGAGGGTTGGAGCGTGTGATGTTGGCTGCGGCAAGGCATCATGCGAGGGGCGCTCTCGCTCGCAGGCTCCTGGTGATCCTCGGCGGTGGGGTCGTCGCCGTTTTCGGCGTCGGTGCTTGCGATTGCGGCACGGGCAACGCAGGCGAGGAGGGCGGATTCCACGACGTCGCAGACGCCGATGGGTGGTCGGAGGAGGAAACGGCGTTGGACGGGGGTGCCGATTCGGACGCGGACTCGGTGGACGACGTTCGGGAGACGCTTGTTGCTCCGTCGCCCTGCGGCAACGCGGTCCTGGACCCGGGAGAGGAGTGCGACGACGGGAACCGGCTGAACGACGATGGCTGCGACTGGCGGTGTGCGTTCGGCGACGGCGAGGATCCTCCGGGCGGCCCGCCGGACCACGCCGCGGGCCGGATGGACGCCGACCCATCCACGATGGTTCGCGTCGAGACGGGTCGGCCCGATCCGCGATCCATCTTGGCCGGCTGGTACCGGGTGCCGCTGGTTTGGACAGGGACCGAATTCGCCTTCTTCTGGACGCACTACGGCGTTTCCGCACCGCTCGGCCCCGTGCCTGTCGATGGCACATTCATGCGCATCGACACGTCAGGCCGCCCGGTCGACGCCCCGTGGACCTACACGCTCCATCCGTGCGTTATGGGCGGGTGGCCGCGCACCGCGGACATGGCGTGGACCGGCACGGGGTTCGGGTTGCTGTGGCAGGGGCAGCTCCCGGACGTGCCCTGCCCCGCCCCTCCCGTGCAGCGGGTGCTGTTCATGCAGCTCGATGCGAGCGGCAAGGCCCTGGCCGCGCCGGTCGTGTTGGGCACGGGCTACGACGGCTCGGGCGGCTTCGGACTGGCCTGGGACGGCTTCGGCTTCGGCTCCACGGTTCCACTCGTCGGCGATGACGGGGCCTCCCACCTGGGCTTCCGACGCTTGGATACGGCAGGTCGCGCCAGGGACGCGGCCCCGACCGTTCTCACGACGCGGCCGTCCGGCCGCGGCCAGGCGCGGGTCGCGTGGTCGGGAATTGCGTACCTCGCCACGTGGCTCGAGAGGCGGGACGACGCCGAGGGTCGCCCTTCGGACCCCGCAGTGGTCTATGCTGTGTTGTCTCGGGAGGGTTCGGTCGTCGGCTCGCCGCTTGCCATGGGGACAACGGCGGGCATCAACCATGGCGGGATCGTGTGGACCGGCGAGCGCTTCGCGATGGCCTGGGTATCGAGCGAGGAAGGCGCCGACGGCGCCGGCCTCTACCTGGCCACGTTGTCGGCAAGCGGCGAGCTCCTCGGTCCTCCACGTCGAGTTGTCGAGACCGGAAGCGAGACATCCCTGGACCTTGCCTTCGGCCATGCGACGCTTGCCGTGGCCACGACGACCACCGCGTGCGGCGGTTGGTGTCTTCTTCGTTGGGACCTGGACGGCGTGTTCGTCGACGCATCGGCCATCACTCCTCCGGCCGGGTCCCTGCTGGACGGCCTGATCGGACTCGCCTCCGATCCCGGCGGATTCGGTGTGGTGAAGGGCGTGATCGAAGACGATTCCACGGACGGAGTTCCGTACTTCCTGCGCTATCCCGTCGACCATTCCTAGGAATCGGCCCGTGACGCGGCCCGGCAACCGAACTCGGAGCGCGGGCCTCGGCTCGCGGCGTCGTCGTCGAGGATTCCGGGGCCGGCGGGGGTGTCGCCCGGCTCGCGGCGACCCAGGCGCACGAGTACGGTCACTTCTCGAACCACGACGACGCCGGCGTCAGGTTCCTGCTCATCGGTCGGCAGGCCTGCATGCCCTACGGCCTGCCGGTGTTCAGCTTCGACCACGACCTGTGGGTGTCGCCGGAACCGGAGAACCTCGCGCGGCTCGTCGCCGCAGCGCGCGCGTCCTGATCTGCCGCGCGCCGTAGGCGCGGACGGCGCCTGGCGGCAGTGGGACCGCCGACCCGCTCTCCCGGTCAGTCGGCGGCGGCCACTTGTTCCAGCAGGCGGGCGGAGCGGAAGCGGCGGCCGAGGTGGTGTTCGAGGAAGTCGACCATCAGGCGATGCGCGTCGTGGAGCGGACGGGGGTCGGCGGCGGGCTCGTGCTCGGTGGGCGCCCCTATCGCGGCGCGA
>CAZMRP010000022.1:4263-19171 GCA_964568275.1 uncultured Myxococcales bacterium | reverse complement strand
GGAGGAGTTCGTGGCCACGGGGGTGTACAGCGACAGCAGCACCCAGAATCTCACCGCGACGGCGACCTGGGCCTCGTCGGACGAGGCGGTGGCGACGGTCGAGCTTGGAGTGGCGACGGCGGTTGCCGCCGGCACGGCCAGCATCACGGCGACCTTCGAGGGGATCACCGGGACCGCGACGGTCACGGTGACCGACCCGGAGGTGGTGCAGGTGATCGTGACGCCGCCCAACGCGACGATCGGCATCGATGACACGGCGGACTTCACGGCGCGGGCGGTCTACGACGACGGCACCGATGCCGACGTGACCGACACGGCGACGTGGACCTCGTCGGACGACACGATCGCGACCGTGGCGGCCGGGACCGTGACGGGCGTGGCCGGTGGGACCGTGACCGTCGAGGCGCGGTTCGACGGCGTCGATTCCAACGCGGCCACGGTGGTCGTGAATCCGGACCTCGAGCTCGAGAGCATCCAGGTGACGCCGGCGGCGGCGACGATCGCCATCGACGCGACCCAGCAGTACCTGGCGCTCGGCACGTACAACGACGGCTCGAGCCGCGACCTCACCGGCGACGTGACCTGGGATTCCTCCGACACGGGCATCGCGACGATCAGCGCCGCGGGTCTGGCGACCGGCGTGGCGGCGGGCGAGACGACGATCACCGCCGAGTTCGACGGCATCACCTCGAACGACGCGACGCTGACCGTCAGCGAGGCCGAGCTCGTGGCGATCACGCTCAGCCCGGTCACCGGCACCCTGTACGCCGGCTCGACCGACACGCTGGCGCTGACGGCGACCGGCTCGTACGACGACGGCAGCACGAGCGACCTGACCGCCCTGGCCACCTGGGCCTCGTCGGACGACATGATCGCGACCGTCAGCAACGCTGCGGGCAGCGAGGGCGTGGTCAGCCCGAGCGCGACGAACAACGGCGTTGCGCAGATCACGGCGACCTTCGGCGGCATCACCTCGAGCCCGGCGGTGATCACGGTCCTGCCGGCCACGGTGGTGACGAGCGTGGTGGTCGATCCGGCGACGGCGACGATCGTGGATGGCGCGACGCAGGCCTTCACGGCGACGGCGACCTACGCCGACGGCCGGAGCGCGGACGTCACGACGACGGCCACCTGGGCCAGCAGCGACACCGCGGTCGCCACCGTTTCGGCGACGGGGCTGGCCACGAGCGCGAGCGCCGGCACCAGCGACATCACGGCGACCTACGGCGGCCAGACCGGTACGGCGGTGTTGACGGTCACGGCGGCGACCATCGTCTCCATCGCGGTCACCCCGGCGGTGGCCACGATCCCGGCCGGCACGACGCAGGACTTCGAGGCGGTGGCGACCCTCACCGACGGGTCGACCAGCACCATCACCGCCTCGGCCACCTGGACGAGCAGCGCCACGGCCATCGCCACGATGACCGGCGCCACGGCCACCGGCGTGGCGGCGGGCACGGCGACGATCACGGCGACGCAGGGGACGGTTTCCGGCACGGCGACCCTGGTGGTCACGGCGGCGACCCTGACCAGCATCTCGGTCACCCCGCCGACCTCGACCATCCCGGTCAGCGGCAACGTGGCCTTGACGGCCACGGGGACCTACTCGGACGGCAGCACGAACCCGATCACGACGACGGTCGGCTGGACCACCTCCAACGCGGCGGTGGCGACGGTGGCCGGCGGCGTGGTGACCGGCGTGTCGACGGGCGGCCCGGTGACGATCACGGCCACCAGCGGCACGATCACCGGCACGGCGCAGGTGACGGTTTCCGGCGGGATCCTGACCTCGATCACGGTCACCCCGGCGTCGCCCGCGGCGCTGCCGGTGGGTCGGACCCAGGCCTTCATCGCGACCGGCAACTACTCGGACGGCAGCACCAACCCGCTGACCGCCGATGCCAACCTGACCTGGACCTCGAGCAACGTGGCGGCGGCGACCATCTCCAACGCGGCCGGCACCAAGGGCACGGCGACGGCCGTGGCCGCGGGCGCGACCAACATCACGGCGCGCTACGTCAGCGGCCCCACCGACGTCACCTCGGCCCCGGTGATCCTCAACGTCACCGCGGCGGTGATCGAGAGCATCACGGTGGCGCCGGCGACGGCGACGATCCCGGCCGGGTTCACCGTCGCGCTGACGGCGACCGGCAGCTACTCGGACGGCAGCACGCCCGACATCACCAACTCCTGCTCGTGGACCAGTTCGGCCGTGGGCACGGCGACCGTGTCGACGACCGGGACGACCGGCCGCGGCGTGGTGACCGGCGTGGCGGCGGGCGGCCCCGTGACCATCACCTGCACCCTCGGCGGCCGGAGCGGCACCGCGGCGGTGACGGTGAGCACGGCGACGCTGACCCGCGTGGACGTCAACCCGGCGACGGCGACGGTCAACGTGGGTGCGACCCAGACCTTCACGGCGACCGGGACCTTCTCCGATACCTCGACGCGCAACATCACGCAGGACGTCGACTGGACGTCCAGCGCCCCGGGCGTGGCGACGATGAGCGTCCCGCCCGCGCTGAAGGGCATCGCCACCGGCGTCAGCGCCGGGACGTCCACGATCACCGCGCGGCACGTCTCCGGCGTGCAGGACACCGCGGCGCTGACGGTCACCAACTCGACGGTCACCTCCGTCGAGGTGCACTACTATGCGCCCGGCACGGTCGACGCCTGCGCCGGCACTCCGGTCGATGGCTTCCTGACGGCGCTGGTGATCGGCGTCAACGTGCAGGCGCGCGCGGTCGCGCGGTTCGCCGACGGCCGCTGCACCGAGGTCACGAGCCTTGCGACCTGGGCGCCGGCCTCCGGCACCGTGCTGACGGTCAGCAACGCGGCCGGCAGCCAGGGCCTCGTGGCCCCGGTCGGCCAGGGTACGGCGAACATCATTGCGACCTACAACTCGGTGCCGTCCACCCCGGTGGTGGCGATGGTCTACAACTGCCTGGTCACCGGCGTCACCGTGACGCCGGTCGACCCGACGATCTACCTGGGCCAGACGCAGAGCTTCGCCGCGGCAGCCGTGTACGGCGTCGCGACCGCCGGGAACTGCACCGCGGTGCCCGGCACGCTGCAGGCGCACAACATCACCAACCAGGTGACCTGGTCCTCGTCGAACACCACGGTTGCGACCGTGGTTCCGGGCACCGGTGTGGCCTCGGCGGTCGCGGCCGGCAGCACGACGATCCAGGCGCGCTGGAATCCGACGATCGCCGGCTCGACGACCCTGACGGTGGAGAACGCCTGCGTCGAGAGCATCGACCTGCAGCCGGGCGACGTGACGTTGCCGTACGTGGGCGGGTGGGCCGCGCAGGCCTTCCAGCCGCTGTCGGTCGTCGTGCACTACAGCAACCACACCTCGCCGACGATCACCGACGCGGCGCATGTGACCTGGAGCGGCGACGCGCTCGGTTCGGGCGGCCACTTCACGGTCAGCGGCTGGAACGTCAGCGCGACCGGCGCGACGACGGCGGCCGAACCACTGACGGCGACCCTGCTGGGTTCGGCCGGCTACACGTTGTGCTCCGGCGGCACCTGGACCGATTCGATCAACCTGCAGGCGCGGGCGACGACGCTGACCGGCATCACGGTCACCCCGGCGGACCGCACGGTCTCGCGCGGGCAGCTCGTGACCTACACCGCCACCGGCGCCTTCGCCGACACGTCGTCGTTCGACATCACGCCGGCCGTCAACGCCTCGGGCAGCTGGACCTCCAGCCTGACCTCGATCGCGACGATGGCGAACAACGTGGCCACCGCCTCCTCGACCAACGAGGGGACGACGGTCATCCGCGCGACGCTGAGCGGCGTGACCGGCCTGACCGGCCTGACGGTCAGCGGCCGCACGGTCGAGGCGGTGCGCGTGACGATCCAGGGCGCGGGCGGCGCGACCACCTTCCCGGTAGGCGTGCCGTTGTGGTTCCTGGTCGAGGCCGACTACTCCGATACTTCGGGCTTCGTGCCGGCCACCGACGCCGTGACCTCGTGGACGATCACCCCGTCGACGGCGGCCGAGGTCCGGTCGACCTACCCGCTGCAGGGCAACAACCAGCTGGTGGTGACCACCGGCGCGGCGGCGACGATGTACGTCGACGCCTGCGTCGGCACGGTCTGCGCCGGCACGGCGAACCGCGCCGGTCCGTTCACGGTCCAGGCGGTGACCCTGGAGTACGTCCAGGTGCGCGGGACCGAGAACGCCCCGCAGTTCGTCGAGACCGGCCTGGACGGCGTGAGCCCGCCGTACAACTACCGGTATGACATGTACCGCGGGATCCTGGCGCAGATGAACGTCACGGCGCACTTCACCACGCTGGGCGACTACGACGTGACGCGCATCGCGGTCTGGAACTCCGACACGCCGACAAGGGTGGCGATGGTCACCACGGCCGGAAGCGAGGGACGGATCCAGTCGTCCACGACCGTCGGCGCGGCGCGCATCACGGCGACCCACGGCGGCCGGTCGAACTACGGCACCGTGACGGTCGTCGCTGATGGAACCTGCTACCAGGCGATCCGCATCCTGCCGGCGACCCAGACGGTGGCTGCGGGCCTCACCGTGCTCTACACGGCGGAGCGCCAGAGCAACGCCGGAGCCTGGTCCAGCATCACGGGTACCAACTGGCGTTCGGACAACGCTGCGGTCGCCGAGTACACCGGCACACCCGGGCAGTTCCTCGGCCGCGCCGCGGGCAGCACGACGGTGCGCGTCGACCACACGCCGGGCAGCCTGTGCGCCGGCCTCACCGCGCCGCTCACGGCGTCGGCGGGCATCACCGTCAGCGCGCACACCATCGCGGCGCTCGACGTGCTGTGCACCGATCCGACCGGCGGGGCGCTCACCGCGATCCCGGTGGGCGTCTGGGCGACGTGCAAGGCGTACGCCCGGTACAGCGACGAGTCGGCGTTCACCTACGACGCGGAGCACGACGTGACCGACCAGGCGCTGTGGAGCATCGCCCCCAGCACGATCGCCGACGTGACCGACCAGGACATCGCGGAGATCGTGGGCCGCGCCTCCGGAACCGGCCTGATCGGGGCCTCGGTGGGCGCGATCAACGACAGCTACCCGCTGACGGTCAACACCGCGACGCTCAGCTCGGTTTCGGTCACTCCGGGCGTCACGGACGGTTCGCTGCGGTCGCCGATCGGCCCGGCCGGCTCGCGCTTCACGCGCCAGTTCCAGGCGGTGGCGAACTACACCGGCGGCCTGAGCTACAACGTCACGGGCCGTGCGGGCACCACCTGGACGTCGCACACCACCACGCTCTGCAGCGTGGACAACGTCGCCCCGAACAAGGGCCTCGGGACGACGATCACCAACGGCACCTGCCGGATCTCGGCCACCTGGGCGGGGACGGAGAGCAACCGCGCCTGGTGGACGATCCAGAACACCAACCCGAACGAGGTCTGCCACCTGGCGCCGAACCCGGCGAACCTCCCGCGTTCGACGACGCTGCAGCTGGCCGCCGACCTGTGCTGGACCACGGCGGGCCGCTGCATCGACATGCCGTCCTGCGACCGGCCGGCGACGTCGCTGGTGACCTGGGCCACCGGCAACAGCGCGGTGGCGACGATCAACGCGACGGGCCTGATCACGGCCGGCTCGACGGCGTCCTCCACGTCGATGACGGGCAGCTACACCGGTGCCACGGCGGCCACCGGCACGATCAACGTGACGGCGCGGTGCGTGAACGGCATGACGGTCTCGCTGTCGACCTCCGAGGCGGCGCCGGGCGTCCCGGTGCTGGGCACGGCGACGGTGACCTTCTCGACCGGCGCGCCGGCCACGGCCGTCGCGACCTGGACCTCGAGCAACAACGACGCGATCCAGCCGGCCTCGGGCGGCGTCTACTACAACTACCTGGCGCGCGCCGCCGGGACGGCGAACCTGATCGCGACCTACGCCGGCGCGGATCCGCTGTGCAGCGGTACGACGCTGACGGCCTCGGCGCCGATCACGGTCCATGCCGGGACGCTGGACAGCATCGCGATCTCCCCGAGCCCGATCAGCGCCGCGGTGGCGCAGCGCGTGACCATCACGGCGCGCGGCAACTACTCCGGCGGACGGTCGTTCGACATCACGCCGGTGGCCACCTGGACGACGGGCAACACCGCGGTCGCCTCGGTCGCGGCCGAGCCGGGCGCGACGCCGCCGCGCCACTACCTCCAGGGCGAGGGCACGGGGACCACGACCCTCAACGCGGACTACCGCGGCGTCTACGCCAGCGCGCCGGTGACCATCTCCGGCGGGCTCGTCGACCGGATCTGGGTGCTCGGCACCAACACCAACGCCCCGGCCGGCGGCTGCTCCGAGCTTCCCTGCAGCCGGCTGGTCATCGACAACGGCAGCAACGGCGGCACGACCGACGCGTACGGCTGGCGCAGCACCGCGCCGGTCGCCGCGTGCGTTGACGCCACCTGGCGGCACCCGGTCAGCACCACGACGATCACCTACACCACGCGGGTGACGGCGACGCTGCACTACACCGACAACCACTACGAGACCGACGCCGCGGCAGTCGCCTGGACCTCGTCCAACCCGGCCGTGGCCACCGTGGCCGCGGACGGCCTCGTGACCATCGGCACCACCGCCGGCACGACGACCATCACCGCGACCTACACCCCGACCGGCGGCGGCACGGCGATCACCGACACCCTGACCTTCACGTCGGTCTCCGGCGCGCTGGCGGCGGTTCGCATCAACGGCGCGGCCGCCACCGTCAACATCCCCGACGGAACGCAGAGCGACCTCTATGCCGAGGGCCGCTACGGCGCCACCGACTGGTACTGCATCGAGCCGACCGCGAGTTGGACCACGGGCAGCGCCACGGTGGCCACCGTCGTCGCCTCCAGCGGTCTCACCACGGGTGAGTCCGTCGGCACGACGACGATCACCGCCGCCCTCGGCGGCGTGACCGACGACATCGGCGTCGCGGTCACCGCGGCGGTGCTGCAGTACGTCGAGGTCCTCCCGGCGACCCTGACCGTGGAGAACGGCGAGCTGTTCCAGCTCCAGGCCATCGGTCACTACTCGGACAGCTCGACCGCCGACCTGACGGCGGCCCCGACGACGGCCTGCGCCACGCGCACCTGGCAGGCGGAGAACGCCGGCGGCGCGGTGATCACCACCCCGATCCAGGCGGTGGGGGCCACCGGGCAGTTCCAGGCCAGCAGTTCGGCGACCGGCGCCGCCCGCGCCGAGTTCTGCTGCGGCGCGGTCTGCGCCGGCGGCACCACCGACCGGCGCGCGACCATCACCGTCACCGCCCCGTAGCTTCCCGCTTCGCTCCGCGGGAGCGGCGCCCGCCGCTCCCGCGGGATTCCCCTCTCCGACAGGTTTCTTCTCGCCGCCGGCGTGGCGGTGGTCCGCTTCCGGGTCTTCAGCGGCCCTCCTCGGGTCGTCGAGGCATCGTCTTCTCGCCGCCGGTCGGACTCGCAGCCCGACCGGCGGACGCCTACGGACGGCTCCGCCACGGGGTCTTGTTTTCGCATTGGAATACGACATGTTCGCCGGGCAGGAAAGGGCGACATCCAGCCCGGTTCCGGCGGTCGATCTTGCTTGCACAAGTGGCCGTTCATGCTATCTATCGCCGCGGTATGCATGGCCTGGCACGGCTCGGATGGCCCGTGCCCAAAGTGTGGGGATTCGTGCAGGAAGGAAGGCAGGAGGAAGTGATGTTATACCGATCGGGTTTGGCGTTGGTACTGGCGTTGGGTGTTCTCTCATCGGCCGCGGACGCCGCGGCGCAGGCGGAGTTGACCGGCTACCCGCTGCTGTACGTGACGATGGGCGCGGACGGCACGATGATGAACTTGGCTACCGGACACAGCATGCGGTACCAGGAATCTCCGGGCCCCTGCGGGGGGGACGCGTACTACCCGGGTTCCCCGGTTCATGAGATCTGGCTCCAAGGCACCGACATCAGCGGGACGTTCACCGCGTACAATCAGAGCGGGTGGACGGTTCAGATTCCGACCGTGTCTGGGCCGACCGTGGTGGGTCGTTCGATTGTCTGGACGGGCCGCTACGTCGACGGCGCTCGAGCGGTCACGGTTCAGCAGACCTATTCCTACGAGCCGAGTGAACCCTATGTTCGGATCGAGGTGACCCTGACCAACTCCGGCTCCGTCGATTTGTCGGACGTCTACTTCCAACTCGGTGGTGACTTCGACCATGGAGCCGACTGCGCGGATTACGGCTACGACTTCCGCACCTACAATGACGTCGTTCGGCAGCCGCCGGGGCAGACCAGCGCGCTGGGCGTCGCCCGGGCCAACTACACCATGGGCATCGGCGCGTACGATTCTCGCGTCCGGGTGTCGGCCAGTTGGTACGGTCTTGGTTGCCCGCCGCCGTCCGCCACCTGGAGCACTCCCTATGACCCGAACGAGGCTTGGGAGGACATCGGCCTGTGTCTCGTGTTTCGGGAGGCTTCGCTCCCGGTGGGCGCATCGACGACCATGCGGACGGCGAACATCGGCGGCGGCGATCTTTCCACGGTTGTCTCCCGCTTCGACTCGATCGAAAGCTGGCTGCGCGGCGGTTGCGTCATCGGGGCAGCCTGCGAGGACGGCGACTACTGCACGGTCGGCGAGACGTGGGCTGCCGGTTGTGTCTGCACCGGCGGCACGTCGCGGAACTGCGGCGACGGGCTCGGCTGCACCACCGACACCTGCAACGAGACGCTCGATCGCTGCGACAACGTCATCTCGACGGGCTGCCTGATCGGCGGCGTGTGCGTGGCCGATGACGTGCGCAACCCGACCAACTCGTGCCAGGCCTGCATTCCGGCGACCTCGAACACGACCTACTCCAACCTGCCGAGCGGCACGGCCTGCGACGACGGGTACTTCTGCTACGTCGGCGAGACGTGCGGTGCGAGCGGCAACTGCCGGCTCGGCACGCCCCGCGTCTGCGACGACGGGCTGGACTGCACGCTCGACGGCTGCGACGACGTCGCCGACCGCTGCCTGGCGACGGCGGTGACCACCGGGTGCCTGATCGAGTTGGCCTGCGTGGCGACGGGCGCGGCCGACCCGATGAACCCGTGCATGGTCTGCGACCCGGCCCGGTCGCCGTACCGCTATTCGATCGCGGCGGCGGGCACTGCCTGCGACGACGGGCTGTTCTGCATCGAGGGCAGCACCTGCGACGCCGCGGGGACTTGCGGCGGCGGCACGGCGCGCGACTGCTCGGACGGCGTCGCCTGCACGACCGACACCTGCAACGAGGCGACGGATGCCTGCGTTCACGACACGGTGGTCGGCGGCTGCCTGATCGGCTCGGCCTGCGTGGCGGACGGGGCGCGCAACCCGGCGAATCCGTGCGAGGTGTGCAACAGCGCGGTCTCGACCAGCGCCTGGACCTTGGTCGCCGCCGGCACGGCCTGCGACGACGGCCTCTACTGCACGATGGGCACCTCCTGCAACGCGGCCGGTGCCTGCACCGGCGGCACGGCGCGCGATTGCTCGGACGCCCTGGCCTGCACCACCGACACCTGCGACGAGGCGGCGGATCGCTGCTCGTCGGCGTTGTCCACGGGCTGCCTGATCGGCGGCGTGTGCGTGGCGGCGGACGCGGTCAACCCGGCCAACGGGTGCGAGGCCTGCATCACGGCCGCGGCCACCGACGGCTACTCGCCGCGCGCGGCGGGGACCGCCTGCGACGACGGGCTGTTCTGCACCACGGGCGACGCCTGCGACGGCGCGAGCGCCTGCGCCGGCACGGCGCGCGACTGCTCGGACGGCCTGGCCTGCACCACCGACGTCTGCGACGAGACGGCGGATCGCTGCTCGTCGGCGCTCTCCGCGGGTTGCCTGATCGGCGGCGCGTGCTTCGCGGCGGACGCGGTCAACCCGGGGAACCAGTGCGAAACCTGCCAGCCGACGGTGTCGACCAGCGCCTGGTCGCCGGCGGCCGCCGGCACGGGCTGCGACGACGGGCTGGTCTGCACCACGGGCGACGCCTGCACCGACGCCGGGCTCTGCATTGGTACGGTGCGCGACTGCTCGGACGGGCTCGACTGCACCGCCGACTCCTGCGACGAGACGACCGGTACCTGCCGGTCGGCGCCGAACGCCGCCTGCGTCATCGGCGGCGCATGCGTGGCGGCCGACGAGCTCAATCCGGCCAACCCGTGCGAGGCGTGCCTCCCCGGCACGGCCACGGACGGCTGGTCCTCCCTGGCCGCCGACACCCGCTGCGGCGACCCGTCGTGCGCGGACGGCATGCTGACCCCGGCCCCGCTGTGCGACGGCGCCGGCGCCTGCGTCCCCGGCACGCCGGTGGCGTGCGAGGGCGGCTTCTGCGCCGACGAGTTCACCTGCTCTGGTGGCTGCGAGACCGACATCGACTGCCCCGCGGAGTACTACTGCGACGCGAGCGGCGCCTGCATCCCGGATCTCGGGGACGGTTCCGAGTGCGACCGCGACGACATGTGCGAGAGCGGGTTCTGCGTGGATGGCGTCTGCTGCGACACCGAGTGCCGCGACACCTGCTACGCGTGCAACATCTCGGGCAGCGAGGGCGAGTGCACGCCGTACGCCGAGGGCGAGGACCCCGAGGACGAGTGCCTCGACGAGCAGTACTGTGACGGCGACGGCGCGTGCATGGATCCGCCGGGGCCCGACGCGGATGCGGATGCGGATGCGGACGCGGATGCGGATGCGGACGCGGATGCGGATGCGGACGCGGATGCGGACGCGGATGCGGACGCGGACGTCGAGGACACGGCGGGCGACACGTTCGTGCCGATCGGCGACGGCGGCTCCGGCTGCGGTTGCCGGACCACCGGCGCCGGGGCCCACGGCCTGTTCGGCCTGCTGCTGATGCTGGCCGCCGGCCTGTTCGTCTCCCGCCGCCGCCGCTAGCCCGACCCCCCGCCTGCCGACCCGACCGGGGGAGCGGTTCCGCCGTTCCCCCATGGGCCTCCTCCTCGCCCCTCAAGACCAGGACCACAGTTCGGCCCGCACCGGCGGTGCCGTGAGGGCGAGCAAGGTTCGGACTCAGCGTCCGACGGGACGGACGGCGGGGCGGCGGCCGGAGGGGCGGGGAGTGCCCACAAACCCGGAGGGTTGACCGGGCCGGCCACCGGGGATGACTCGGCCCGGCCGCAGATTCGCACGGGCCGATTGGACTTGCAGTCCAACCGGAATGGGGTAGACTCCTTGTCGTTGATCGAGAAGCAGGTTCGAGGGCGCGACACGGCGTGTCGTGCTGGGCCGCCGTTCCGGGGAGACGATCGGCGGTGGGGGAAAGGGGGAATCGATGGTTCCGAAGACGCTGCCCGAGGTCGATCCGATCCTGACCGCCGCGGCGGAACTGTTCGAGCGCAAGGGGTATGACGACGTCTCGGTGGAGGCGATCGCCGAGCGCGCCGGGGTGGGTCGTTCGACGGTCTTCTCCCGCTACGTCAGCAAGCAGGGGATCCTGGTCGGCATCGTCGAGTCGTTCCTGTACCAGTTCCCGCTGTTCCTGGCGCAGTTCGACCTCTCGGCCGACGCGGTTCCCGACGAGGAGAATGCCCCGCCGCGCCGCCGGGGACGCCGGCTGACGACGCCCGCGCTGTCGATCGCCGTCGCGGCATCGACCCGGGAGGACGGCGGCGTCCTGCGGCTCGTGGCCGCGCTCCGCGAGTTCACCCGGCAGTGGGGCCCACTGGCGCGCGTGGCGCTCGCCGCCAAGGATCTGCCGTGGATCACCCGCGGGTTGAGCGGCGGTCACAACCTGTTCCGCAACGGCCTGCGCCTGTACCTCGGACCGCGGGCCACCACCAAGCTCCACGCGGGCGTCGTCGCCGACCTGCTGAAGTACGCCTGCGCCGGCTGCGGGAACGGCAACGGCAACGGCAGCGGTCAGGGCGACGTCATCGGCAACGGCGCAGCGGTCGACGAGATCGGGGTGATCAACCTGCTCTCGCTGCTGGCCGTGGGTCGCCGCGCGGACGACCCGCTGCGGCGGACGCCGCCGCCTCCCGTGGCTGCCGGGACCGACCCGCTCCGCTACACGCCGATCGATCGCTAGTCGCCCGACTTGACCCGCGGCTCCCGCGCGGTCAGGATCAGGGCGTGGTTCGACACGCCGGCCGCGCTCCGTGGCTCGTCGGCGCCGCCGTCGGCGTACTGCTCGCCGCGCCCGCGGCCGCGTCCGCCGCCGAGACGGCAGCGGTGTCGCTCGGCTTCGGCTGGATCTCCCCGGTCGCCGACCCCGACGTCTCCGAGGGGTACGGCGGCAGCGCCACCGCCTTCGTCCGCTTCGTCGACTGGTTCGGCGGTCGGCTGTCGATCGACATCGCCCACCACGACCTCGAGGGCACCTTCGAGGAGATCCCGTACCCGTACCTGAACGGCGACGTCGTCTTCGGCCCGGCGTTCGAGGTGACGCCGCTCGACTCCCCCTTCGCCGTCCGCCTGTTCCTGGAGACCGGCGCCTACTGGTCCTCGTACCTGATCGGCCTGGTCTGGACCTGGGGCCTCGACTTCGGCTCCTCGCTGCTCTGGCGGTTTTCCGACTTCCTCGGCGCGCAGCTCGAGCTGCGCTACCACCTGTACAACCTGGGGTCGGTCGACGACGAGGAACTGCTCTGTCCGCGGACGCTGCGGCCGCTGGGGGTGGTCGACCGCTTCGACCTGATCGTGGCGGTGGTGATGACGATCTGATGCGCGCCCTGACCGCCAGCGCCCTGCTCGTCCTGCTCGCCGGCTGCGACCTGGCGATGACGCGCGATCCGGAGCCGTACGATGCGCTGGACGACTCCGAGCGGAGCGCGTCGGCGGCGATCCACTCCCGCTGGGTGCAGTGGGACGCCTACCTGGCCGCCACCTCCGGCGGCGCCCATCACCTCGGCCCGATCGTCGCCGACCCGTCGCTGATCGACGTCTCGGTCGAGAACTACTGGGTCGCGCTCAACCTGGGCGACGGGCGGATTCACGTCTCGGTCTGGGAGAACCTGACCGCCGCGCAGCGGCAGCGTTGGGCCTCGTGGTTCGGCGAGCCGGTCGACGCGGCCGCGGTGCGCTACCGCACCTTCTTCTACGAGTGGGTTTCGCTGCACCTGGCGGGGGTGCAGACGGTGTTCCAGGTGCAGGGGGTCGACTGGGTCTACTCGCACCGGCACACGTTCAAGATCGAGCGGGACGCGGAGCGGATGGCGGTGAACTACGCGACCGAGCGGAACCGGGCGATCTTCGACTACGCCCGCGCGTGCTGCAGCGTGATCCGGGCGCGGTTCGACGAACGCTGGAGCTCCAGTTTCACGATGGAGTACTACGGCGACCACCTGCGCGAGCTGACCGACCCCGACGACCTGTCGGGCTACCTGTACTTCCTCTGCCGGCACCTCGAGGACGCCGAGACCCGGCGCGTGACCTACAGCTCGTCGTTCCGCGCCGAGCTGGAGGTCCTCGAGGCGTACCTCACGCTGGACGACTCCGAGCTGTAGCCTCGGCCGCTGCTATCCGCGGGAGCCGCGGGCCAGCTTCGGTCCGCCCTTGGGCGGGTTGTACGGCGGCGGTCGGAGGTACTCGGGCTCCACGCGGTCGACGTCCGCCCAACGCCGCGCCGCCGTCTCCCACCGCACCAGTCGCAGCAGCGCCTCCGCCGACGGATGCCGCGCCGCCCGGACCTCGCACCCCTCGGTCGGCACGAAGCCCGCCGCGAGCGCCGCCGGAAGCCCCTCGCCCACGAGGACCACCGGCTTCGGCAGCCGGCGTGCCGAGATCCACTCCGCGAGCCCGGCGGCCGGGACGATCGCCCGAAACCGCTCCCGCGGCGGCCCCAGGCCGCGGCCGCGCTCCACGAAGGTTTGGGCGAAGAACTCCCCGCGCTTGGCGTCGAGCACCACCACCGTCGTCCCCGGCGTCCCCACGGCCAGCGCCGCCGTCGACGACACGACCACCAGCGGCCGCCCGAGCGCGAAAGCGTAGCCCTTGGCCGTCGCCAGCGCGATCCGCAGCCCGGTGAACGACCCCGGCCCGAGCCCGCAGGCCACCAGCGCGAGGGCCGCCGGCGCCACGCCGGCCTCCGCGAGCCCTTGCGCGATGCGCGGCAACAGCCCCTCGTCGTAGGCCCGCGGGGCGGGCTCCTCCCGTGCGGCGAGCAGCCGGGCGCCGCGCGCGCCCCAGAGCACAGCCGTCGCGGTCGACGTGTCGAAGGCCAGCGTCAGCAACGCCCGCGGCATCGCCCGAGAATACGGTGGGCCGCGGTCTGCACGCAACGCCCACGGCCCGAGGCGCGATGCCGGGCTGCCGGAGAGGAGGCGCACATGATTCGAACGGTCGATGGAACGTGCCGGCTGCTCCCGATCGAGCCGGTCGCATCACCGGCCGCCGGCAGGAAGGCCGACGAACCGGCGAGCTTCCGGTCCGTGCTGACGAAGATGCGGGGGGAGGAGAAGGAACTGGATCGGTGGCTCGGCCGGGTGATGGAGCGGGGCCTGGCGGACCCGCAGGAGTTGCTGCGGCTGCAGGTGGTGGTCCACCGGTTCCAGTACCAGGTGGAGCTGGCGTCGCGGGTGGTGGAGCAGGTGAACAACGGGATCCGGACGCTGACGCGGCCGACGTAGGACGGACTGCGGAGGTGCGGCGGTCGGCTCAGGGCTCCTCGGCGGGGGAGGGAAGGGAACAACCGCGGAGACGCGGAGAGCGCGGAGGATCTCATTTCAGGGGGCAGGGGGGGCAGCGGGCAGGGGACGAACCGCGGAGCCCCGGAGGACGGACCGAGGCGGCTTCAAGAGGCACCGCAGAGGCACGGAAGGGGGACCGAGGCCGCCCATCACACCAGAGGCGCAGGGCGCGCGGAGTTCGGATGGACCGCAGAGACTCGGAGGACGCGGAGGATCTCATTTCAGGGGGCAGGGGGGGGCAGCGGGCAGGGGACGAACCGCGGAGCCCCGGAGGACGGACCGAGGCG
>CAZMRP010000022.1:0-4163 GCA_964568275.1 uncultured Myxococcales bacterium | reverse complement strand
GCTTCAAGAGGCACCGCAGAGACACGGAAGGGGGACCGAGGCCGCCCATCACACCAGAGGCGCAGGGCTCGCGGAGTTCGGATGGACCGCAGAGGCCCAGAGGACGCGGAGGATACGGGGAGAGGGGCCGGGTTCAGGACCGGTGAATCGGGTGTGGGGAGGGAGCGATGAGTGGTGTGCAGCGTGGCAGGACGGGCGGCGGGGAGAATGCGGCGGCCAACGAGCTGAATCGGCTGAGCGAGGTCGTGATCGGGGCGGCGATCGACGTCCATCGAGCGGTCGGACCCGGCCTGCTGGAGTCGGCCTACGAGGAGTGCATGGCCGTCGAGCTCGGGCTGCGCGGGCTGGCCTTCCAGCGCCAACTGCCGCTGCCCGTCGTGTACAAGGGCAACCGGCTCGACTGCGCCTACCGGGTCGACCTCGTCGTGGAGCGGCGGGTTGCCGTCGAGCTGAAGGCGGTCGAACAGTTGCAGCCGATCCACGAGGCGCAGTTGCTCACCTACCTCCGGCTGGGCGGGTGGAAGCTGGGCCTGCTGCTGAACTTCCACGCCGGCCTGATGCGCCACGGGATCCGGCGACTCGTCCTGGGACTGGACGACCCGCTTGGTGGACTTCCGTAGGGATGGTGCTCGTGCGCGCAGGGCGCCGTTCACGCCGCCCCGTGTCTCAGCGTATTCCCGGGGTAGGCGCCGGGTTCGTCTGGGTGTCTTGCCAGGGCTTCCCCTTCGTCCTCCGCGTTCTCTGCGCCTTTGCGGTCCATCCGAACTCGGCGATCCCTGCGTCTCTGGTGTGATGGGCGGCCTCGGTCCCCCTTCTGCGCCTCTGCGGTGCCTCCTGAAGCCGACTCGGTCCGTCCTCCGGGGCTCCGCGGTTCTGCTTGCCCCTGTGCCCCTGAAAAGAAACCCTCCGCGCTCTCCGCGTCTCCGCGGTTCTGCTTGCCCCTGTGCCTCTGCTTGCCCTTGTGCCTCTGCTTGCCCTTGTGCCCCCTGAAAAGAAATCCTCCGCGCTCTCCGCGCCTCCGCGGTTGGTCCCGCCCCGCCTCCGCGGTTGTTCCCTTCCCCCGCCGCTGTGGTACATACGTCCCCATGCGCAGCTTGCCCGGCCGGTTTCCCGAGGGCGTCGAGGCGACGCTCGCGTCCTGGACGCGGCCTCCCGTGGCCGGGTGCATCGTGGGGCGGCTCGAGCTGCCGGCCGAGGAAGCGGTCACGGCGCCGATGCCGCGGGCGCTCGATGCGCGCATCGTGGCCGCGTTGAAGGGGCGCGGCGTCGAGCAGCTCTACGTGCACCAGGCGGAGGCGTTCGAGCACGCGCGCGCGGGGCGTCACGTGGTGGTCTCGACGCCGACGGCGTCGGGCAAGACGCTCTGCTACAACCTCCCGGTGGCCCAGCGGCTGCTCGAGGAGCCGGCGGGGCGTGCGATCTACCTGTTCCCGACCAAGGCGTTGTCGCGCGACCAGGAGCTGGCGTTGCGGGGTCTGCTGGGGGACGCCGAGGTGCCGGCGGGGGTGGTGACGTTCGACGGCGACACTCCGGGGGACGTGCGGCGGGTGGCGCGGGAGCAGGGCGGGGTGATCGTGACCAACCCCGACATGCTGCACACCGGGATCCTGCCGCACCATCCGCGGTGGGCCAAGCTGTTCCAGAACCTGCGCTACGTGGTGATCGACGAGCTGCACCAGTACCGCGGGGTGTTCGGCTCGCACGTGGCCAACGTGGTGCGGCGGCTGAAGCGGATCGCGGCGTTCCACGGGGCCAAGCCGACGTTCGTCTGTTGTTCGGCGACGATCGGCAACCCGCGGGAGCTGGCCGAGCGGATCCTCGAGGAGCCGGTGGAGTGGGTCGGGCGTTCGGGGGCGCCGCGGGGGGAGCGGCACCTGTTGATCTACAACCCGCCGCTGGTGGACGCCGCGCTGGGAATCCGGGCGTCGTACCTCAAGAGCGCCTGCCGGCTGGCCGAGGACCTGATCGACCGCGGGGTGCAGACGCTGGTGTTCGCCCAGTCGCGCAACGCGGTGGAGCTGGTGCTGCGCTACCTGCGGGACCACGAGCAGAAGCGGGGGCGGGAGCCGGAGCGGGTGGCGGGCTACCGGGGCGGGTACCTGCCGAACCTGCGGCGGGAGATCGAGCACGGGCTAAGGGACGGGAGCCTGCGCTGCGTGGTGGCGACCAACGCGCTGGAGCTGGGGATCGACATCGGCGCGTTGGACGCCGTGATTCTCGCCGGCTACCCGGGCTCGGTGGCGGCGCTGTGGCAGCGGGCGGGGCGCGCGGGGCGGCGGCTGGCGCCGAGCGTGGCGGTGCTGGTGACCAGCTCGAGCCCGCTGGACCAGTACGTGGCGTCGCAGCCGGAGTACCTGACCGACGCCGGCGTGGAGTTCGGCCGCGTCAACCCGGACAACCTGGAGATCCTGCTGTCGCACGTGAAGTGCGCGGCGTTCGAGCTGCCGTTCGAGCGGCAGGAGCCGTTGGGGCGGCTGGGCGAGCAGGGGACGGGCGAGGTGCTGCAGTTCCTGGCCGAGAAGAAGGTGTTGCTCGACGGCGGCGACCGCTACCACTGGATCGCGGACGCCTACCCGGCGCAGCAGGTCGGGCTGCGGACGATCGGCGTGGAGAACTTCGTGGTGGTCGATGTCTCGCGCGATCAGGTGCTCGGCGAGATGGACTTCCGCGGCGCCCACACCATGCTCCACGACCAGGCGGTCTATCAGCACGCGGGCGAGACGTACCAGGTCGAGAAGCTCGACTACGAGAACCGCAAGGCCTTCGTGCGGCCGGTCGACTGCGACTACTACACCGACGCGCAGACCTACTCGCGGGTCACCGTGCTGGAGCGGGAGGGGGAGGCGCGGGCGGCCGGGGGGCGGGTCGATGTGGGGTGGGGCGAGGTGCGGGTCGTGGAACGGGTGGTGGGGTACAAGAAGATCAAGTTCCACACGCACGAGAACGTCGGCTGGGGCGACGTGCACCTGCCGGAGCTGGAGTCGCACACCGCCGGGACCTGGTGGACCGTGCCGGCGTCGCTGGCCGAGGCCGCGGAGCTGAGCCGTCCGGCGCTGGTCGACGCGCTGCACGGGCTGGGATACGCGCTGCGGCACCTGGGTCCGTTGCGGTTGATGTGCGACCCGCGCGACCTGGTGGTCAACCTGTCGGAGACCGTGGAGGGCGAGGACCAGTCGGCGACGCTGTACCTCTACGAGGCGTATCCGGGCGGGGTCGGGCTGGCCGAGGAGCTGTTCGTGATGCGCGACGGGCTGCTGGCGGACGCCGAGGAGCTGGTGACGCGTTGCGGCTGTCGCGGCGGGTGTCCGTCGTGCACGGGGCCGGCCGAGGAGGCGCACAGCGACCGGCGGCACGGGGCGCAGCGGCTGGTGCGGCTGCTGCGCGAGACGGGCGCGGAGGCATGACCTACAACTTCGACCCGGAACGCTGGCTCGAGAACCACCGCGAGCTGCTCGAGGAGCGGCGCCGGCGCGGGGAGCTCGACGAGGCGGCGTTCGCCGCCGAGCTGGCGGAGTTGGAGCGGCGTTTTCGGGAGATGGTCGACCGGCTCGACGGGACCTACGAGTTGCCGAAGGAGAAGCTCGGCGGCTGAGTCCGCCGTGTCTAGTCCATCGGGGCGGCGTAGGCGGAGACCGGTTCGTAGTCGGGCGGCTCGACGACGGCGTACTCGGAGACCACCGGCTGATACGGTTCGATCGGCGCGGCGTATTCCGTCACGGGCTCGTACGGCTCGATCGGGACGCCGTACTCGGGGGCCGGCACCGGGTCGGGCTCGGCGCCGGCGTCGGCGCTCGGTTGCGGCTCCACGGGGTCGCCGGTCTGGGCGGGGCCGCAGGCGGCGGCCGGGGTGCCGGCGAGCGCGCACAGCACGAGGGTGCGGATCGCGCGGGACGACCGGACCTTCGGGCGGGCCGGCGGATCCTGCGGGGTGCGTTGTTCGGCCATCGGGGACCTCCTTCCGCGTGAGGCGGGTTTCGACGTGACGACAGTTCAGCAGAACGGGACCGCGGCGTCAACGCCGGTACCCGAACCACGCGCCCTGCGGGGCGCGGCAGGACGGCCGCGGGCGGAAGCCCGGTTCGACATCGGGGGCTAGCGGCGGCGGCGGAGCAGCGCGGCGGCGGCGAGCAGGCCGAGCAGCGCGGCGGCGCCGGAGCCGCGGC
>CAZMRP010000021.1:0-19203 GCA_964568275.1 uncultured Myxococcales bacterium | reverse complement strand
GAAGGGCTGATCGAACCGGTCGGCAAGGACGACGAAGGACGCCAGCGCTGGCGCCTCACCCAGTTCGCCAGACGACCGATCCGCCTGGCCTACTCGGTCGGCGAGCTGTTCGCCCAACGCCTCGCTCTCCAGTCGGTCGCGCCGCTCATCGTCGGCACCGAGCTCGAAGAATCCCTGCGGGCGCTCGCGGTCAAGATCGAAGCGGCGCTGCCCGAACGGTTCCGGAACTTCGCTCGCGACCTCGTGGTCACCCTGCCTGTCCGCCCGTATCCTCGAATGGCCGCCCGCCCCGGCGAACACGTGATCGAGGACGTCCTGGAGGCCGCCGTCCGCCGCGAGGTCCTCCTCGTCGAGTATCGTCCCATCGGCGGAGGGGGAAAGGCCCGGCGCTACCGCCTGAAGCCGCTCGCCGTGTTTCCGCACCGCGGAGCGCTCTACGTTGCCGCGATCGCCGGGTCGCACACCAAGCCGGTCAGCTTCGCCCTCGAACGCTTCTTGTCGGTCGAGACGACCAAGGAACCGTTCGAGCCTCCCGCGGGCTTCTCCGCCGACGAGTTCGTCCAGCGCTCCTTCGGGGTGTTCGACGGCCCCGTCGAAACGTACCGCGTTCGGTTCTCCGCCCAGGTCGCCCCGGTCGTCCGCGAGCGCGTCTGGCACGAGTCGCAAGTCCTTCGCGAGCTGCCCGACGGCGGGATCGAAATCACGGTCCGCGCCGCCGGCTGGCCCGAGCTGCGGGCCTGGGTCCTCTCCTACGGGAAGTTCGCGGAGCTCTTGGAGCCGACGTCCAGGCGGCGGGAGCTCGCCAGGGAGCTGGAGGCCACACGAGACAAATACTCCTAGCCTGTTGATATCACAGGCAGGAGTCCGGACGATCCGATGGGCTTCGCGGGCCGACCGGCCCGCGCTCGCTAGCTTCAGCAGCCCTGGCGCTTGGGCGGCTTGCGCGCGGCCGCGGTGCGGCGCTTCCTGGGGGCAGGCTTCTCGGCCACCTTGAGGGCCTTCTCCAGCCAGGCCTCGGTCTGACGGCGCGTGCCGAAGCCCTCCTCGACTCCCGCGGGCCGCCCGGCCTTGAACAACACCAGCGTCGGCACCGCCTCGACCTTGAACGCCGTCGTGGTCCGGGGGCAGTCGTCGAGGTCGACCGCCACCACCTTCACCCGATCGGCGTACTTGTCGGCGATGGCCGGCAGCACCTTCCCAAGCGCCCGGCACGGCCCGCACCACTTCGCCGAGAACTCGACCAGCACCGGCAGCTTCGACTTGCCGACCACCCGCAGGAACGACTTGTCGCTCACGTGCTCCACCAGCTCCCGCTTCGCCGTCTTGCTCACCGTCGTCTTCTTCTTCGTCGCCATCTCATCCTCCTCTTCGGCCGTCAGCCGCGGCTCCGCGGCTGGACGTCGACTGCCCACTTGCCCGTGATCTGCGCCAACTGCCGTTCGCTGAACTCCCCGCGCGCCAGCGCCTCGGGCAGCGGCAGGAGCGCCTCCGACCGCGCCTTCACGTCCTCCGGCCCAAGCGACAACCACCGCGCCAGGTCCCGCGCGATGCGCCGTTCCGACCGCCCGCAGTGCGCCCGCACCAGCGCCTTCAGGAACGCCTGCCGCGTCCCGCGGTGCTCCCGCCAGTCCCCGGAGGGGATCAAGGAGCCCCCAGGCGGCGGTTCTTGGCAGATGTACGCCCAGCCCTCGCGGACGTGGCCGTCCATCATTCCCACGGCGACCAGCTCGCGACGGCAGGGGTGGACGGCCGCGACCGGCACGCGACTCTCGTGGACCACCTGGAGCTCGCGGAAGAGGCCCTCCCGGTCGCGACAGCGGATCAGCTCGCCGTGGACCCACTCCTTCGGGTCGTCCGTGAGCACCAGCACCGGGCGTCCATCGACCTCGTACAGCCGCCCGCGCACCTCGGCGAGGACCGCCAGCTCCAGCCCGTGCTTGCGCAACACGTCGTGCAGCGGCTCGCCCCGCATCAGCGTCCCGAACACGAACACGTTCTCGGCGGCCGCTCGCTCCTCCGGCGTCTGCTCGGCCTCGTCCTGCGACATGCGCTTGGTCATCGGCTCGACTCCTTCCGGCGGTCACGCGCCTGCGTCCTTCCCGATTGGACGCGACGGGGATGACACGATCTGACACCGCGGCCGCTTCTGCGGAGGAACGCCGGCCAACGCAGCGCCTCGGCCCGCACCAACGGACCGCTCTTCCTGGGTGCCGACTTGCCGCTTCCCGACATCGCCTCACCTCCCTGCGCGCCCACGGGCGCGGGGGATCTCGACCTGCGAGCCGTCGGCCGCGAGGTATACGCCGAACCTCCTCGAGGGCAGCTCGAGGATCCCGAACGTGCCCGCGGGCGGCCGGGGGCACTGGACGAACCGTTGCGGGCCGGCATCGAAGAGCTGCACCGCGGGTTCGGCGTCCACGGCCGCGGAGCGGTGCAGGACGCCGGGATTGACGACGATTCCGCCGCTCGGCGCGACGAGGCAGAGGGGCTCGTGCGTGTGCCCGACGATCAGCACGTCCGCATCCGCCAGCTCCAACCACCGCTCGAGCCGAGCGGTGGTGACCTGGTCGTCGTAGACGCCGTCCATCTCGGACAGCGGTGTGCCGTGAACCATCGCAACGCGAACGTCTTCGATCCGATCCTGCCACGTGCGCGGCAGCCTCCCGAGGAACCGCAGGGCCTCACGGGACAGGTCCCAGCCGCTGGCGTCGTGGCCGCCGCCCTGGCCGCCGTCGATCCAGTCCTCGGGCGTGCCGTCGCCGACGGCCCACCGATCGTGGTTGCCCCGGACGCAGACGACTCCGCGGTCGCGGAGCAGCGCGATCGTTTCCTCCGGGAACAGGCCGTAGCCGACGAGGTCGCCCGCACAGACGACCGGGCTGCACCCCAGCCGGTCCATCCGGGCCAGCGCCTCCTCGAGCGCGTGGACGTCCGCGTGGACGTCGGCGATGACCCCGACGCGCGTCATGACCTCCGCTCCCGGGCGTCGCGTCGCAACTGGTGTACCCGTCGCAACGCCTCCACGAAGAAGCGGGCCTCCTCGGCCGTGAAGGCCCGAGGCAACGGCAGGATCCGGATGTGTGGGACGTCCGCGCGCGACGAGTGGACCGCCCGAAGGACCTTCTCCAGTTCGGCCGCCACCATCCGAGCGTCGGCCGCAGACAGCGGGACCACGTGCCGGCCGTCGTCGTCGCCCGACGAAAGGTACAGCTCGAGGCGCCGGCGCAGCCGCAGCTCGACCGAAGGCCCGAACACCGGGTCGCACCACTTCGGCGTGACGACCGTGAACGAGCCCGAGGGCGACTCGCGCCGCTCGACCTTCACGTCCCACCGATCCGGCCGGGTGTACCACGGCCAATCGGACGGCACGCCGGTCCGGTCACGTCGCCTCATTTGCTCGGATTCCTCCTTCCGTTCTCGCCACGCCAACCTCGGCGAACTCCGGCCCGCCCGGGTTGCGGAGGTTTCTGCGTTCCTCCCGACCGAACACTCCTTTCGACGGACGACCCATGACACGAACTGTCGCGGCGACGGGAGCGGCGGCGGCCCGTTCGCTCGGGCGGACGCTCCTCGATGGTCGCCTGCAGGTTGCGCAGCTCCGCCGAGTCGGGCGCGAGCCCAGCGACGCGCTCGAACTCCCGCACAGCCTCGTTCGGCGCACGGACCAGCGACTCCTCGAACGACCAGCGGCGCGGGAAGGCGACGTCGATGTAGTTCACACGCCCGCGGAGAAGACCCTGCTCCAGTCGCCGCACCGCCACCCAGCTTGCCTCGTCGACGAACCGATGCGGCAGGACGTGCTTGGCATCCTGCGGCAACCCGAGACGGCTCAACGCCGGCCCGGACGCCAGGCGCAGCGCCTCTTCGACCAACTCGCCGGCGCGGACGGCGCTCCGCTCCGCGCCGCGAACCTTGGGACTGCACAGGACCGCGACGGCCTTTCGCCCCATCGCATTCGCGCGACGGAGAAGGCGCCGAGCGCGCGCCAGAACCGCCCTTGCCTGATCGCGCTCGTTCATCACCGCGACCTCCGCTTTCGCGGCATGTGCGGCCGCGCCCATGCGGTCCCAATCCCCACCGGCCACGCCGGCAGAAGCCGGCCGAACTCCAGGCGGACCAGAGCCGCCAGCCGCCCGGCCTCCCTCGAGTCGAGGTCGAGCCGGCCGATCCGTGTGAATTCGTCGAGTACCGTGCGCCCGTCACGGATCAGCCAGTCGTCGAATGCTCGCCGCGGCGGCAGCTTGTCCAGAACGTGCTTCAGCATGCCCGGACAGTGCTGGTTCACCTCCCGATCGAGCGTCCCGAGGCCGTGCAGGACGTGGGCAACGTCGCCCGCGTCCGCCCCATCCTCCCAGCCGAACCGCCGACCGACGGCGCGGGCGAGGATGTCCATTGCCTTCTGCGCGTCCCCTCCGGCCTTCTTCAGCGACCTGGCCGCGCGGGCGACCCGAGCGTTGAAGATCACCGGCGCCGCCCGCCGGTAGCGCCGCACGGCCGTGCGGAAGAGCCTCTCCGCCTCGGCGACGGACCGCTCGACGTCCTGCTCGCGCGTGGTCATCGCGACCTCCTCCTCTGCCGCGCCCGCCGGCGTCAGTTCAGCTCCCGCAACGGCCTTGCGGACGACGTCCCCTCCCTGGCCTTCGTCTGGAGGGCGTCGTCAATGGTGTGCCGCAGCGCCTCGAGGTACTCCCGCCAGTCGGCAAGATCGTCCGGCCAGGTCGGCCCGCCCGCGCAGGTGTGCAGCTCGCCGGTCGCGTCGTTGCGCGCGAACACCGCGAGCCCGACGATCGTCCCGCCCTCGGCCTCCATCGACCGCACGATCTGCCGCACCATCGAGACGGGATCGTCGCCGGTTCCGTCGACCAGCTGCAGCTTCGATTCCTTCATCCTCACGTCTCGCCTCCCTGTCCCTCTCGCGCCCCTCGGTGTTGGACGTGGCACCCACGACACGATCTGACACCCCCACGGCGCTCACGCTCCGAACCCGATGGCGCGGTCGTTGCCGTGCTCGCGCTTCGCCCGCGATTCGTGCTCGAGCCGCTCGAGCAGCTCCGCCGCGTCGCGGAGCTGGGGCAGCAGCCGAACCTGCCGGCGCACCGTCGCGAAGTCGCCCGGCGTCAGGTTGTCGAGACGCTTGAGCGCCCCGCAGGTCGCCGACCAGGCCGGCTCCTCCGGCAGCGGCACGCCCAGCGCCCGCAGCGTCCGCTCGAAGAGACCGACCGACTGTTCCGGTCGCAGGAAGCGGAACTCGACCTTCAGGTCGAACCGCCGCAGCGACGCCTCGTCGAGGTCCCCCCAGAGGTTCGTCGAGCAGAGGAACAGGCCGGCGAAACTCTCCATCTGCACGAGCAGCTCGTTGACCTGCGTCACCTCCCACGACTGCCTTGCGCCGCGACGGTCGCGCAGGAAGCTGTCCGCCTCGTCGAGCAGCAACACCGCGTCCTCCGCCTCGGCCTCGCGGAACATCTCGGCGATGAACTTCTCCGTCATCCCGACGTAGGGGTTCAGCAGGTCGGAAGCGCGGCGAGCGACCAGCGGGCGCCCGAGCCGGTCGGCCACGTAGTGCGCCAAGGCCGTTTTGCCCGTCCCCGGCGGTCCGTAGAGGCACAGCGACCCGCGAGGAGTCCGTTCGAGCGCCTCGACGAGCCCGGCAACGTCTCGGTCGGCGTTGAGGAACGCCAGGTCGTAGGTCTCCCGGTCCAGGCCGTACTGGGGCGCCTTGGCCGGTTCGGAGCGAACGGTCAGCCGGCCGGCGAGCACCCGCTCGATGGTCTTGCCCGTGGCGTCCGCGGCCTGGCTGCCGATCAGCCGGGCGACGGTCACCGCGCGGTCGAAGTCGGCGGGCGTGACGTGGTCGTTCTGCGCGATGCGGTCGAGCACGCCGTGCGGCACCGGCAGCCCGTGGAGACTGCCTTCGAGGATCCGGCGGCGCACCCTGCGCGGCGGGTTCGACAGCTCGATGGCGAGGTCGAAGCGGCGCAGGTAGGCCGGGTCGAGCCGCTGCGGGTTGTTCGAGATCCAGATCGTCGGCAGCGGGTTCGTCTCCAGCAGCCGGACCATCCACCCCTTGTCGCGGCCGCCCCCACGTTCGCGGTCACCCCCGAGGAACATTGCGAACCCGAGGTCGGGAGGAAACGCGTCCTCGCTCTCGTCGAACAGCACCAGGCCGCCGCGACGTCCGAGCAGTCGCTGGCACAGCTGGTACGCCCCGAGCCGGCGGTCGCGCTTGGCCGGGCCGCCGTCCGGGTCGCAGACGCGCACCCCCTGCATGTTCACGCCGAGCGCGTCGGCGAGCGTTCTTGCAAACTGCGTCTTGCCGGTTCCGGGAGGGCCGTAGAGCAGCACGTTGCGGCCGCGCGACCGCTGGGAGATCGAGGCGCTCAGGTACGGCACCAGCAGGTCGATGTCCCGCTGCAGGTGGTTGAAGTCCTCGAGCTTCAGCTCCGACGGCGGTTCGGGCTCGAAGAAGCTGCGTACGATGGAGTCGGCGTCGGCGTGTTCTCCGACCAGGACGTCGGCCATCCCCTCCATCAGGGACAGGCCGAGGCGCTCGCCGTCCTCGGCGCGAGTCATCCGGAGCACGCCGGATCCGGGCAGCGGCGCGTCGGGCTGGAAGGCCTTTCGGATCTTCTCGGGGTCGAGCTGCAGAGTCGTGGCGAGGGTAGCGCGCAGACCGGAGGCGGACAACGTGGCGTGGAACGTCAGGCAGTGCTGGAGCGCCTCGTGCAGCGACGTGATGGTGGCGAAGACGAGTACCTCGCGGCTCGTGGCGTCGAGTCGCAGCACCTTGGCGAGCAGGGCCACGTTGTCGAAGATCGCGCCGCGGCGCGGGACGTCCTTCTTCTCCAGGCGGGCCAGTGCGCGACGGAGCTGGCCCGGGAGCTTGGCCACCGCCCGACTCGGGTGCTCGCCGTCGAGCTTCACGCCCACGGTGGCCAGCAGTGGCTCCAGGCCTGGGAACCAGAGGGCTCGACCGGACCGAGTCTGGGTGTGGTGGAGCAGGAGCCGCAGGAGCCAGAGGGCGACGAGGTTTCCGTAGCCGTCGTTGTCGAGGGCGGTCCCGGCATGGCTCATGTGGTACGGGCGATGTCGTCGTCGGATCATGGCTCGTGTTCCTTCCGGCCGACCATCGTCGGTCGAGTTCATTGAACGACGACGACGCGACAGGAGTTGACGCCCCCCGGGCCGACGTCGCCGTCACCCTCCTCGACGCAGGGAGACACCGCGTTCTGACAGCGGTTTGTTGACACCCGCCTGACAACCCCGCGACCATGCGCCCGATGGCACCTCGTCCCGGGTTGTGGCCGCGCGAGCGGCCGAGACACACCGAATCACACGCCGAGGAACGCGTGTTCGAGGCGCTCCGTGAGCAGCTGCCCGAAGGGTGGTTCGCGTGGCACTCGCTGCGGCTCCGCGTCGGAGAGAGATTCGATGGGGAAGGGGACTTCGTCATCGCCGTCCCGGACCGCGGCCTCCTGGTCCTGGAAGTCAAAGGCGGCAACATCGAGTTGCAGGATGGTCGCTGGTTCCAGAACGGCCACGAGCTCCGCCCACCACCCCGCGAACAGGCGCTGAAGTTCGCCCACGAGCTGGCCGGCCGCCTTCGAAGGGAAGGGTGCCCGGCTCCCGCTTTCGGCGTCGCTACCTGCTTCCCGGACACCGCCTTCGACGCCGGCCCGACCCAGGACGACCTCGTCGGCCGGGTGCTCGGCGCACAAGACCTCCCGTGGCTCGCGAAAGCGCTGCCCGCGCTCGTCGAACGCTGCCTGCCGGCGCCGTTCGAGGTCCCGAAACACTGGATCGACCGCCTCCACAAGCTGTGGGGCGAGACCTGGACCCCGAAGCTCGCCCTCGGACACCGCGCGAAGCTCGACGCCGAGCGACTCGCCAAGCTCGACGAGAAGCAGCTCGTGCTGCTCCAGTTCGTCGCCGGCAACGAGTCGCTCCTCGTCGAGGGCGCCGCCGGCACCGGCAAGACGCTGCTGGCCCGCGAAGCCGCGCTGCGCTTCGTCGGCGAAGGCAAGCGCGTCCTCGTGCTCTGCTTCACCGCGGCGCTCGCCCAGTGGCTGCGCGAGCAGACCCCGGTCGAAGGCGTGTCGGTGCAGACGGTGCGCGGCCTCGCGGTCGAGCTGCTGAAACAGGCGCAGCTCGAGGTCGGCGACTACTCTTCCGCGGCGTTCTGGGAGAACGTATCGCTGCGAGCCGCCTCGGAGGCGCTGCCGAAGGTCGCCGACCGATGGGACGTCGTCCTGATCGACGAGGCGCAGGACTTCTCCGCGGGCGACTGGCTGCTGGCGACCGAGCTGGCGCAGGGCCGGCGGCTGTGGGCGTTCCACGACCCGGCGCAGGCGTTCTGGCCCGACCGCGAAGTCCCCGGCGACCGCGCGTGGGCGCACTGGATGTTGCCGACGCCGTACCGGTGCCCGCCGGGAATCCAGGCGCTCGCCGAGCGGTGCCTCGGCCGCCCGCACGACGAGGCCGCCATCGCGGCGGCGCTCAAGGACGGAACGATCCGCGTCGTGCGCTGCCCGAGCCGCTCGGCGGTGCCCGACAAGGTGGCCCTGGAGGTCGACAAGCTCCTTGGAGAGAAGTTGGCGCCGGGCGACGTCGCGGTGTTGTCGGTGGGTGGGCGGACCCACGACGACTCGGTGTTGCGTCCGGGGCAGGTCGGTCGCCACAGGTTGGTGCCGGCGACCGACCGCGAGCTGGAGTCGCACGTCGTCGGTGAGACGTTCCTGCGCTTCAAGGGGCTGGAGCGTCCCGCGATCGTCGTCACCGACCTGCACCTCCTGGAGCCGGCGGACCGCGGCGTACGGCTGCACATCGCAATGACGCGGGCGCTGGCCGTGTTGCGGATCGTCGCCGCGGCGGAGGACTTCGACCCGCTGACCTACGGCACGAGTTCCATCAGCCGCTTCGGGTGATAGCGGTCCCGCAGAGGACTCGGGCGGCGGTCCTGGAGCGCCTTCAGGACGGCGGTGCGCCAGCGCTTTGGTATCGCCTGCTCGCCGCGGCAGGCGCCGAGCAACGCGCCGGCGATCGCCCCGTTCGTGTCGGCATCACCGCCGCGGTTCACGACGTCGACCAGCGCCGCCTCGAACGACGGAGCATGCATCAACTCCCAGAACGCCAGCCGGAACGCCACCCGCACGAACCCCTCCTGGCGCTGCAGGTGGACCTCGGGGCCGTACAGCTCGGGGTCGTCCTCGCCGGCGGCCGCCAGGTCGTCCAACAGATCGGCCTTCGCCGCAGAGATTTGCTTCCGGTACGGCTGCGGCTCGGCCAGGAGGACCTCGGTGGCCCGCACGACCTCGGCGCGCCCGGCCGCCAGCAGTTCCGGGCCGATGCACGGCTCGTCCCGCCGCACCGCCGTGGCGATGGCCGCGTTGAGCGCCGCGCACGCGATTCGGCAGCGCGGGTCGTAGTGCGTGATCGCGGAATCGCCGAGGGAGGCCGCGAGCCGCTCGTCGGGACGCTCGGCGAGGTACACGCCGATCGGAGCGGTCCGCATCAGCGAGCCGTTGCCCGCGGGGCGGTTCCCGGTGCGTGCTCCCCAGACGCGTCGCCCCGCCTCCAGCGCGGGAGTGCCGTGGGCGATCTCGGCCAACGCCGCCGAGGTCTGGTTGCCGATGTCGAAGGCGTGCGGCCGCCATTCGAGGTACCGTCGCCCGGTCTCGTCGGCGTCGAAGCGCCGGCAGGTGTGCAAGGCGTCGACCAGGCAGCAGGCGAGCTGCGTATCGTCGGTCACCTGCCCGGGCGCCACCTCGAACGGGCCGCCGCCGACCATCTCGCGGTGCGGCCCGACGGCCAACTCGGGGAACGGCGGCGCCTCGCGGTCGGTGAACTCCAGCGTCGTCCCGAGCGCATCGCCGACCGCCAGTCCGATCAGCGCTCCGCGACTACGATCCCGGTTGGGCATCGGCTCCTCCCTTGTCGGCCTGACCGGTCTCGGCGCCCTCGGGCAACGCCTTGAACAGCATCGCCTCGTCCCAGGACAGCGTACGCCCGACGCACAGGCCGTAGGTGTACGAATCGTCCTGGTGCAGGCGACGGAGCACCCGGACCAACGCCCGCGCGTATTCGTCCACGGCGAGCCGCAGGCCGAGCACCAGCGCGCCGGTTCTTAGGGGGATGTGGCCGTAGAACTGCTCGCCGGCGACCAGCGCCAGCAGCTCGTCGAGCTTCTCCGACGGCCAGAGGCGACTCCAGACGGTTCGCAGAAACTCCTGCTCGGAGCCGTCGGGGCGCCCGGCGTCCACCTCGGGCTCCGGCTCCACGTCGAACAGTCGCGCGAGGGCCCGCGTGGCGGTGACCGTGCGGCGCCACGACCGCTGGATCTTCAGCGACGAGTAGTGCGCGCGGTACACCTGCTCCGACAGCCCGTCGGCGAGCTTCGCGCCGCGACGGTCGGGGCCTTCGGCTTCCAGGATGCGCCACGCCTCGTTGACCCGCCGGCGCGGGAAGCGCCGGCGGAGCCGCTCGACGTCGCGCACGCCGACTTCGATCCACGAGACGCTGTTTTCGCAACAGACCAGCAGGTCCGGCGTGCCGCGGCCCTTCTCGGCGGAGGTCTCCGCCCATTGTCGAACGCGGTCGAGCAACGGAGCATTCTCATCCACCTGGAGCCTGGTGGAAGCCTGCTTCTTCTGTTTCCGTTTCATGACCTCAGTAGAGGCCGGTGGGGTGACAGGAGTTGTCGTCCCGGGGGGGCGGTTCTACCGATACAGCTTGGCGAGGGCAGCGGCTTCCTGGGCGAGCTCCTTGCGCTTGTCCTTCGGGGCGAGCAGCTCGGCGTGGGGGCCCCAGGAGAGGACCCAGGCCTTGATCTCGGGCCAGCCGCAGGCGGTGATCCGGACGTCGACGCCCTTGTCGGGGCGTTCGGTCGTGGTCTGGGAGTGGTGGAAGCGGCGCTGGCGGACGAGCGGCGCGACGGTGGCGTCGAACCGGACGTGCACGTCGAGGGTCGCGCCGTCCCAGGCGCCGAAGCTCTTCTTGACGAACTCGCGCGCGTCGAAGTCGGACGGCGGCGTGAAGGTGTCGCGCGTCATCGTCACGTCCTTGAAGCGGTGGACGGCGAAGTAGAAGGGCCGGCGCCCCTGGCCTTCCTCGCCGCCGATGGCGGCCACGTACAGGACGCCCTTGTGGGGAAATACGGCCAGCGGGCGGAGCTTGTACGTCTTGTCCTTGTTGCCGCCGGAGAGCGGGCGGTACTCGGCCAGGCAGACGCGGTGGGAGACGGTGGCTTCGAGCAGGTCTTCGAGCACCTCGGCGGTGACCTCGACCTGTTCGCCGGAGGGGGGAGGCGGGAAGGCGGCGAGCGCCTCGGCGCCGAACTGGCGGGCCTGTTCGGGGAGGGCCTCGGCGATGCGGCGGGCGACCGATTGCAGGGAGTCCTGGAGGGCGCTGCCGGCGACGAGGGGCGCGGCGGCCTGGATGGCGAGGCACTGGGCGAGCATGTCGAGGGTGGTGGCCGGGAGGGCGGTGAGGCCCTTGGCGGCCGGGGTGAGCCGGAAACGGAGGCGGCCCTGGTCGTCGGGGGCGATCTGCTCGGCCCAGCCGTTGCCGACGAGGTAGCGGACGCGGCGCTGGGCGGTGCGGCGGGAGCAGTCGAACGCCTCCTCGATCTGGTCGTAGGTCACGCCGTAGTGTCGCCCGCGCATCAGCTCGATCAGGGTCTGGACCTCCTCGAACTTCCCCGTGGCCACGCTGCACCTCCCGCTGGAACGCGACGATGGAGTCCCGATGGTACACCGGGGCGCCGTGCGGGGGAATGCGCACCGGGTTGACGCGGCGTCCAGGCGACCGCACGCCCTGTCAAGCACTTGGGGGCTACCCTGATCGCTGGCAATCGGTCGGCCGGGCGCCGCGACGAAGGGAGAAGGTGGATGCGGAAGCTGTTCGTGGCGGTGGGGATCGCGGTCGCGGCGTCGTGGGTTGCCGACGCCCGGGCGCAATGCCGCGACAACTCGGACTGTCGAGGCGGAAGGGTGTGCGTGAACGGGAGTTGCACGGCCCCGCCGCCCGCGCCGCTGACGTGTGCGCGCGACATCGACTGTCCCGAGAGCGCGGTCTGCGAGGGTGGCATCTGCGTGAGGGTGGGTGGTCCACCTTCGACGGCGCCGTCCACGCCGTCACCGCCGGTCTACACCCCGCCAGCGCCGCAGCCGCCCGCGGTCTACGATCCCCCGCCTGCGCAACCGGCTCCGGTCGGTGCCCCTCCACCGGCCTGGCCTCCGGCCGGCAGCGCGCCTTGCGGCCGTGCCTGTCCGATCGGCACGTACTGCGACGGGTTCCAGTGCGTGAGCCTGTCGGCCGCACCGCCGGCCGAGGGATACGTGCCCGAGAGCCTGCCTTGGATCCTGCAGGTGAACTTCGGCTACGGCGCGGTGTTCTCGGGCCTCGGTGGCGGGCTCGAGGTCGGCTACGCCGGGCAGTACATCGGCGGCACTGGGTTCTTCAACCTCGGCTGGGGCGTCGGCATGGACGTCTTCGGCTACGGCGGCGGAGCTCGGTTCCTCGCCGGCGTCAATCCGCACTTCGGATACGTCGGGTTCGCGTATGCGTACGTCGCCACGGCAACCGCAACGGATGGTGCCGGTGGGCAACTCCGAAAGGACCTGTGGGGTCCTTCGCTCCTCTTCGGCTACGAGTGGATGAGCGCCTGGTTTCGGGTCTTCGTGGACATCGGCTTCAGCTACGTGCCCGAGGTCTGGGACGGGGCACTTGGGGACTTCGAGGGGGCGGTATTCACGTTCGATGTCGGGATCGGAGCCGACGTTCTCGGCTGGTAGCGGGCGTACGGGTCTGGCCGGCGATCATGCGAGCCAGGAGGAGGTTCAAATGAGATCACGATTTCGGCTTTCTTGCCTCGTCGCCGTGTTCGCCGCGGGGCTTGCCGTCGGTTGCGAAGACGAGAAGACTCCGGTTGAGCAGTGCGACGATCTGGTGAGCCGGATCTGCATGCGGATGTCTACCTGTGGCGCCGTGAGCTCAGTCTCCGAGTGCAGGGCGCTCTTGGCTGGAAGCCTGGACTGCAGCCGGGCCGTCGCGGTCACCTCGCTGTACGACACGTGCATGATGGACGTCGAGTACGTCGCATGCGCGGCCTTCGCCGGGGCCGACTGGCTTCCGGCCACGTGCCAGGGCGTCATCCTGATGTAGCAGGCTGGGTGTCGACGCCGGCGCAGAACCACGCGACCAGTGCCGAGAGGGCTTCCGCGGCGCGCGGGTCCGGTCCGCCTCGGTGCGTCCGCAGCGCGGTGTGCTTGAGCAGGTCCAGACACAGGTCCATCAGCGTGTCGCGAAGCTCCGGCGCGGCCAAGTGATACCGCAGCAACTGGCGCAACTCGCGGCACGAGCGCTTGACTTGGGCCGAGAGCCACGGCAGGTCGCGAGCCGCGAGCGCGACACGAGCCAGAGGCCCCCAGCGCGAACAGAACTCGGCCAGCGCGGCGACGACGAGGCCCGGAGGGAACGGCCCGTCGCCGACCGGAGCCGAACCGGTGACCGTGCGGGCTTCCTCCCACCGCAGCACGAACGCAGGGAAGATCCGGAAGAACTCGACGACGATCGCTTCGAGCAGCTTGGCCTTCGACCGGAAGCGGGCATAGACCGTCTGCCGCGAGAACCCCGACCGCTCGGCGACGTCGGACATCGTCACCGCGTCGTAGCCGCGCCGCTCCAGCAGTTCCGCGGCGGCCACCACGATGGGATCGACGTCGATCGTGATGCCGTCCATCACCGCACCGCCCCGATCCGCAGCGGGACCCGTCGGGACGTTCTCCCGAGGTACGACGCGGGTGGGGTGTCGGCCGGAGCCGCGTCGGGCCATGCCGGACGACGAGTGTGCCCTGCTGCCGGCGCCGGAGTTGCGCGCAGTGCTCTGCACGGCCCTCGTCTGCGGTCTCGTTCGCTGCAACACGCGAGGCCACGATAGGTCGCCGCGTCCTGACAGCGAGTCCGCAATCGTTGACGGCCGGTCCATCGAACCGAGCGGTCGCAACCGCGTCGGCATGGCCTCAGGGAACGGCATCGCCCGTCCATGCCCGTCCTCCTCCAGGACAGACTGACGGGGAGGGCGTGACACGATCCGTCACCCCCGCGGATGTTCAGTTCGTACGGCGGGTCCAGCCGGCTGGACTTCGTGTCAACCCGCTTCGACGCATCCTGGTCGCCGGCGAGGGAACATCGCGTCCCTGGCCGAGACCGAGTACCAGGGGACGAGCCAGTCGGCGAATCCAAACGACCCGCAGGAGTGGCTGCTCGAGCAGGCGGCGGGCATCGCGATCAACCAGCTCCTGTCCGACCTGACGCCGCGTCGAGTCGCCCGCCGCGTTCGCCTGGACGACAGCGAGGAAGCGCTCAAGCCGATCCTGGACACCGCCGTGGCCGGCAACCTCGCTCGGGCCGCGTCCGACTTGCAGCAGTACATCAACGCCCACCCCAACAGCGCGGCCGGAGCCTTCGACTTGGCGGTCGTGCTCGACGCGATGGGCCAGTACCAGCAAGCCATGACCTGGTACGACCGGGCGCTTCAGCTCGGGAACAAGCCGTACTACTCGCCGGCCCGCGCCGAATGTGCTCGCAGAATGGCCGCGGCGCAGGCGCTCTCGCAGTAGGACGACAGGTTCTGTCGCACCGCTCGCGTACCAAGACGGTTGCCGACCGGCGGAGAGGTGTCCCGCCGAAGGAAGGCCGCACGGACCACGCAGGCGGGTTGCCGTCCGGCCGAGCGGCAAGGGAGGTTTGCGATGGACGAACATGACGTGGCACGAATCGTGAGGTGCGGCGGCCTGTACCTGGCCGAGGCCCTGTGGGAGTACTGGCCGCCCTCGGGCCGGAACGAGATCCCGGAACGCAATGTCTCGCTCCACCTCGCGCGCGCATTCGCCGAGCGCGGCTTCCTCTGCTTCGCGGAGACCAACCCACGCGATCGGACGGACGAGAGGCTCGACCTCCTCGCATTGCACGAGTCGCGGGACGCGCTGGTGATGGTCGAATCGAAGAGGCTGTACTCGCCGGAGCAGGTCGAGGCGATGCTGACCGACGCCGAGCGGATCTGTGCCTACCGCCCGCAGGATCGCGAGGCCGACCGGATCGGTTCCGCCGCACGTTTCGGCGTGCTGGTGGCAACCACCTGGAACGACGAAGCCGCCGCCTGGTGGGCCGCCACCGATGGAAGCTGGTCCGCGGGGCAAGCGCGATGGGACGCCTTTCTCAACGGTCGGTCGGCACTCCGCGGAGTGCTCGACAAGGCCCTCTTCGGCACCGTCGTCCTCCAGGGCTACGACGGGCAGGGCTGCACCGCCCCCTTCCACCACCTGGTCTACTGCATCTTCCGCGCGTAGCGGGACCCGACGTCACCGATCAGCGGCTGGGCCGAGACCGTCTTGGGACAGGTCATCCGGCCCGTCCGTGCAGAAGCCTCCACCGTCGCCTCTGTCTCCCCCTCATCCCCTCCGGCAGGGCCCACCACTTCCTCGACATCCGGACGATCGGGGAGTCGCGGGGGAAGGAGGAGGTCAGCACGGCGAAGACCTGGAGGCCGCGACGCTTCGCCCGGGCCCGTAGCGCCCCGTCGAGCCCTCCCTCGCCGTCCGTCACGACCAGGATGCGCGAGAAGCCTCGCTCAAGCGCGTGCTTCACCACGCAGTCGAAGTCGGTCCCGCGCGTCGTCCTGAGACGCCCTTCCAGCAGCTCGGCCAACGTCACCGGCACCACCTGGTTGCTGAACTGGTACACCGGACTCCCGATCCGATCGCCCAGACGAAGCGTGAGACCGAAGAACAGCCTCTGGTAGTCCGCCGTCGAGCCCGAGACGTCCAGATAGACATGCACCCGCTCGTGCGACTCGTCCCGCCCCACCACCGTCGAGCGGTAGAACGGCGGCGCCACACCACTCGCCAGGAACATCGCCTCCCGTCGCCCCACGTCCCCGACCACCGCCGCGGCCGGCACCGCCCCAAGCCGCGAGACCGGATGCCGCTCGTCGCGACACACCGCCTGCCTCACCGCCTCGAAGAACGTCCGATCTTCGGCCGACTCGACGCGTCCGAGCGATTCCTCGTGGACGTGCGCACCCCGGCCCGCACGGCGCCCGACGCCCAGAGCTTCCCGCACGCCCTCCAGCGTCTCCGCCGAGTCGTGGTTGCCCAGCACCAACACCCGCCTGAACAGCGCCCTGAGCGACGGGAACTCGCGCGCCAGGAGCGGGGCGACCTCGTGCAGCCACGTCAGCCGCGGCATGTCGACCAGCCACCCGGTGAGGTACAGCCCCCCCAGCCGAACGGGGTCCGGCGCTCCGCTCCGCCGGAACTGCTCCTCGGTCAGCGTCACCAGCCGAAACCGCGACGCGCTCTTCGAACCGTACAACCGGCAAAGGGCGTCGTGCGGACGGTCGTACGCCTCCCACCGTGCGTCGTGCCGCCGGCACTGCCGCGCCATCAGCGTCGGCGGCAGCAGTAGGTTCCACGGGAATCGGTCGGCCGAGTACACGCTTCCGAGGAGCGCAGGTGGGTCCGGAAAGGCGAGCCTCAACAGATGCGCGTTGACCAGCAGGTCGAGGATCACGTTGACCGCGTCGTGAGAAATGTCGCCGTCGGGCGGGCGCCAATCCAGGTCACCCCGCAGTCGGTGCATCAGCTCGTGCAGCAGCAGGAACAGCGCGTCCCGGCCGCTGCGGACGTGCCGCCGAAGGAAGGTCGGAGAGACCTCGACCCGCACGACGGATGAACCCGCGATGCCGATGCGTGCCGTCTTCGCCGCCTCGTTGCTCTCGACCCGGACGCCGGACACCAGAGCCGTCAGTACGCGATAGATGCGGCGGCTCGCGACCTTCCGCGCCGTCGCCAGCGCTTCCGGCAAGAACTGCTCGGGCGTCACGGCATCCTCGGCAGTGCCCCGATTCGTACATCGCCCTCCGCGCAGTCCGGGAAGGTCGCGGACGGAGGTGCCGAGGGAACGTAGGCGCCGAACGGCGTGGTCCGCGCCAGCACGTAGCGCGCCACGCCCGGGTCGGTCACCACCGGCACATCGGCACCTGCCGACGGCAACGGCACCGCGGCGCGCGAGTCGAGCAGGAACGACGCGCTGCGGAGGATCGGTTCATCCGGAGGGCGTTCCGCGACCGTCTCCAACTGCCTCTTCGATGGCACGCGGAGCAGGAACAGCGGTTGCAGCTCGGGCGCACCGACGCAGGCGACCGGAAGGTCAATGAGCGACGTCCCGTCCCGGTCGAACGGCTCAAGGAACGCGCTGCGTCGAAGGTGCGACCGGGGGAGACAGGCGGCGCGCTCGCCGTCCCAGTGCAAGACCGGTTCGGTCCTCCACTTCGGCACGAGTACCCACGCCCGGCGAGGGATGCGTACTCCGCGGCGGTCGACGGTGAACTCCCGGGACAGGACGACGTGGTCCGTGTTGGGGAAGACCGCCGGCCCGGCTTCGGTCTCGAGCCGCTTGATCGCCAGGCGCTCGGTGTCCCGAAACAGGATGGGCGAGTCGAACCAGTCCCGGCTCCGCCGGGAGGGTGGCATGCGGCGGCAGATGTCATTCATCTCGTTCAGCAGCCGTTCGACCTCTCGCCGGAACTTGTCCAACGGCAGCTTCTCTTCCAGAAGGCGCTGGCAGAGGTGCTCGATCGCCCCCTTCGCCAGCGGCATGTAGCGGGTCGACAGGAAGTCGATCAGTGCCGTGAAGCTGAACCCGACGACCAGTCCTTCGTCGACTCGGCACTCCTCGCCGCCGGGGCCGCGGTAGCCAATCGGGCCGTTGCGCTCCGGGAGCGTCGCCACGTCGCCGTCGCCCGGACCGTCACGATCGAGCCACGGTCGCGGCTCCGCCGACACGATGTACTCCTGCAAGACCAGGCCGACCGGCAGCTCGAGCGTCGTGCACTCCCAGACCTCGACCCCGTCACCGACGCTTCTTGGGCGGTACCCGCGCAGCTTCATCGCACCCTCCTGTTCGTCCTGCGTCGGCCGTCCGGCCCGAGATTCCGGCGGCCGATGGTCGGGATCGAGAAGGTGTCGACCAGCTGCCGGAAGCGGGCCCTTGCCTCCGAGGCATCGACGTGGCTGTCCCGGTCGTCGTCGTCGCGCCGGCCGTGCTCGACGGCGACACGCAGGGCGAAGCTCTGACGGGCCGAGTCGAGGCTCACCTGGAGCTTCTCGGTGCGGTCCAGGACGTCGGTGTAGGAGCCCCAGCCGGCGACGCCGTACGCCCCCAGCTTGTGGAGCCGTTCGAAGGCCCGCACCGTCACGTCGCACGGAACGTGTTGCTGGTTCTCGGCGACGAGGCGCGTGAAGGACACGAGCGCCTCGACCGCACGGCCCAGGTCCGCGTCGCTCGCTCCTTCGAGCCGCTCCAGGATGCCGTTGAGCGTCTGGTGGTGGTCCTCCTCGGACAGCTCGGCGATCCGCTGCTCGTAGGCCCACAAGGTCGGCCCGAGCTGCCCGCGGCCCGCGATGCGCGCGAAGACGCCGGTCGCGTCGGGGCCCTCGACGGCGGCTCGCCAGGCAAGGGCGTGGCACGGGTACAGCGCTTCGGTCGGCGGCGCCTCGGCAGTCGCGCGGTGCGGCAGCGAGTGGTCCAGCGTGCGGAAGAAGACCGGCTCGAACCATCGCGGGGAGCGCTGCTTCGATGCTCCTTCGAGCGCCAGCACTGCCAGCAGGTTCCGGCGGAGCATCCCGAGGCGTCGGCCGTCGGGCTGGAGCTTCTTGCCCGAAAGCTCGCCGGCGACGGCGCAGACGTAGCGCGTCACGAACTCGCCGTGCCGCTCGACGACGGCAGGGAAGTGCGCCCGGGCGCGATCGAGGAACGCACGAAGCCCCGGCCGCTTCCTTGAGCTTCGCCGCGGGGCACGCCGCGGTGTTTCCGACGGGCGATTGCCGTGCAGGACGGCGCAGAGCGGCGCATCGTCGGGAGTCGTAGTCTCGACAATCGCGGCCAGGTCGGCATCGCTCATGCCCAGGGCGTCGGGCACCGGGACGACGAAGGCGAAGCGCCCGGCGAGCGCCTCGTCGAGCGGGTTCGCGCCGAGGTACTGGGTCGGGTTCATCGCGGCGAAGACGTAGCGCAGCGCCGAAACCTCGCGACCCATCATGCGGCGCGAGCGGACCAGCTCGAGCCACTTGTTCTGCATCGCAGGAGAAGCGCGGGAGATCTCGTCGAGGAGCAGGAACTCCTTGTCCCAGACGGTGAGCGGCG
>CAZMRP010000020.1:0-19710 GCA_964568275.1 uncultured Myxococcales bacterium | reverse complement strand
CTCGGTCCGCGAGCTGACGGCGCGGATGGTCGAGCGGCTCGGGCACCGCGCGCTGACCGCCGCCGACGGCGCGGAGGCGCTGGAGCGGGCCGCGGCGCACGAGGGGCCGCTCCACGTGCTGCTGACCGACGTGGTGATGCCGCGGATGGGCGGTCGCGAGCTGGCCCGGGCGCTGCGCGAGCGGCGGCCCGAGGTGCGAGTCATCTTCTCCACCGGCTACGCCGAGGAGGCGGTGCAGGCCAACGGCCACGTCGACCGCGGCACCTGCGTCCTGCCGAAGCCGTACGCGCTGGCCGAGCTGGAAGCCAAGCTGCGCGAGGTGCTCGAGACGCCGCCGTAGCGACGGCGGTGCGGGGCTCGGGCGCGCGGTCGGGTTGGAAGGCGGCGGGGCTGCGGGCGGTTCGGCGGGCGGTGCAGGCGCGTCGGCGGACGGGGTGTCCGGTCAGCGGATGCGGCTCCAGCCGCCGTTGCCCTGGCCCGGGCACAGCTCGGGGGCCTCGGCCGCCAGGACGTACATCGAGCGGCGGTTGGCTTCCATGTCGGTGTTGTCCGGGGTGTCCACCGCCAGGCAGTGTTCGCCGAAGCCCCGGGCGTAGATCGGGAACTCCATCCCCTTGGCCTTGAAGTACTCGGCGATCGACCGGGCGCGCTGCTCGGACAGCGCCTGGTTGTCGCGCGGCTGGCCGACGGTGTCGGTGAACCCGCCGACGTACAGGGCCGCCTCCAGCAGGTTGCCGTAGTCGTTCATCGCCTGCTCGATCAGCGCCCACGCCTCGTCGAGCTTCGGCTTCTCGGTCTCGCGGATCTCCCACTTGTTGGTCTCGAACACCACGTCGGTGTGCGGGATCTCCACCTTGAACGGGCTGATGCGGAAGGTCGCGCTGGCGTCGTTCTCGTCCCAGGTGGTGACCTCGATCCGGCCGATCTGCTCGGTCTGGGCCGGCCACGTGACGTCGATGCGGGCGCCGGGGCGCAGGTTGTCGAGCGGCGTCTCCTGGGAGTACATCAGGTCGCTGCGCAGGCCGCGCAGCTCCACGAGCACGCGCTGGGCGCGGCGGCTGATCGAGTAGTTGACCCGGCAGTTCACGAGGTCGACGTTTTCGCGGCGCAGGTTGAGCCGCGGCGGGGTGACGGCGACCGGCTGGTCGCCCTGCGGCTCCGCCTGGTCGCCGCCGCGGCGGGACTGCGCGTTGCGCTGCGGGCCGTCGTCGGCGGCGCTGCCGAGGGCCGGGAGGGCGGCGCAGAGCGTCGCCCAGAGCGCGACCCGCAGGATCGGGGACGGTCGGGGACGAGTGGTTGGTTTCATGGTCTGTCTCCTGACGCGACCTTGGACGACCTGACCCGGCGGAAGTTTCAATCGTCCGGGACGATTATGCGCCCGGGGGACCCGGGACCGCAACCGCGGTCAGGGACAGGCCGGCGCGGTCGCAACCGAAACGTTCTCCAGCGGATCGCCGCACTCCGGGGTGCGCCCCAGCGGGTTGACCTCGGCGACGACCGTGGTTCCGGCGGCGGGCGTCGCGGCACAGCGGACCGGGACGCAGCGCCCCGGGCGGGCCACTTCGGTCGTGGTCGCCTCGCACAAGGCGGTTCCGCCCGCGGTGAAGCGGACGGTCTGACCGGCGCTCGCGGCCCGCGTCCCCCGGTTGCACACCTCGGCGGTCAGCGCCGCCGGGCTCCCCGCGGCACATTCGGCTGCTACCGCACGCACCGTCAGGTCGGCGGCGGCGGTGGAGACGACGGCCCCGGCGACGTTGGAGCGGAACGAGTTGGGCGCGCCGGCAGCCCACGGCGGCACCATCGCGGAGGTGCTCGGGATGCTTCCGTCGTCGAGCACGTTCGTGACGTGGTAGGCGTCCTGGTTCCACAGCGACCGGGCCGGGGCCCAGCGGCCGAAGGCGTCGGTCAGGACATCGATGCCCTCCTCGAGCGCCCCCGAGGCGCTGAACGACGACGGGTCGGGGACCCGCACGGCGCGGCAGGTGTTGCCCTCGGTGTCGCCCGCCGGCGCCTCGTGGCAGGCGTACCCGACGCTCGGACAGTCGTCGCCCGGGGCGCAGCAGTCGGCGTCGGCCGCGCAGCGGCACCGTCCGCCGCGACACGAGCCGGCGGGTCCGAAGCAGTCGCGGTCGTCGGCGCACGACAGGCCGGGGAACTGCGGGTCGTACGGCGGCGTCGGGTCGACGCCGGTGGCCTGGTCGCAGAAGTAGGCGGTGTGCAGGCCGATGGCCAGGACCGTGTCGGCCCCGCGGCTCGTGCCGACGACGACCGGGACCTCGGAGGCGGTGCGCGAGGGCCGCCAGTGCGAGTAGAGCACCTCGCCCGTCGGCCCGTCGTAGATCCGCAGAAAGCACTCGTCGGCGTAGACCACCTCGAGCCGCCCGTCGCCGTCGAAGTCGAAGGTCGTGGCGCCCATGTAGTCCCAGTTGTCGCGGGGCGGCCGGTCGGCCCAGCGCACGCCGCGCGGCAGCGGCTCGCCCGTGCCGGTGGTGTCGCGCCCGCACTCGGGGCCCGGCGTGTCGACGTCGCACTGCAGGTCGTAGACGAACAGCCCGCGGTCGACGCCGACGAGGATCTCGGGGGTGCCGTCGCCGTCGACGTCGGCGAGCGACGGGGCGCTGCCGCCGCGGTCCCCCGTCGGCAGCTCGAGGGTGGTCAGCACGCGGCCGTCGATGGTCTGGAGCCGGACCCCGTCGTAGCCGACGGCGACGACCTCGGGTGCGCCCTCCACGGGCGACTCGGGGAACGTGCCGAGGTCGCCGAGCACCGCGTGGGCCAGGCCGAGGTCGGCCGGCGGGGCGAAGAACGAGGCGGGCGCCCAGCGATCGCCGGCCCAGCTCCAGATCCCGTGGCCGTAGACCAGCTCGGCGGTGCCGTCGTCGTCCAGGTCGGCGACGACGTCCTGCTGGATCGGGTACGGGCCGGCCGGCGGCTGTCGCGACATGAACAGGTCGGCGCCCGGAGGCGCCTGGCCGGTGAGTCGCCGCAGCTCGTGGTCGTAGACGCGGCCGGAGAGCAGCACCTCGGGGACGCCGTCGTCGTCCAGGTCGGCGATGGTCGGGCCGGCCATCACGACGTAGGCGGCGGTGTAGGCGAGGTCGGCCTCCGGCGCGCCGCCGACGGTCGACTCGCGCCAGACGCGGAAGCGGCGCAGGCCGGCGTCCCAGCGCCAGGCGACGAGCCGACCGGAGCTCTGGTAGCACATCTCCGGCGCGCCGCAGTCGTCCCAGGCCTGGGCGACGATCTCGGGGATGCCGTCGCCGTCGAGGTCTCCGATGGCGGCGGGCTGGAACCACGAGGCGACGGGGACCTCGTCGAGGGTGTCGACCAGCGTGCAGGTCTGGGGGTCGAGCACGCGCAGCACGCCGCCGCGCTGCTGGGCGTAGGCCGGGGCGCTCTCGGTGACCGAGTTGAGGCCCGAGCCGGTGGCGAACACGAGCCAGGTCGGCGGCAGCTCGAACTCCCCCGCGGACGGCTCGAAGGAGGCGGCGACGACGGTCGAGGTGACGCGGCGGGCCCAGCGCCAGGCCTCCGGACCCTCGGCCAACTCGACGCCGGCCGGGGGCCAGTGGCAGAGCACGCGTGGCCCCACCGCGAACGGCTCGCCGCCGGCCAGGTCGCAGCGGGCGACCTCGCCGTCGGTCCACGGGACGCAGGCGCCGCCGACGCAGTGCGTGTCGCCGACGCACGGCGAGGTGCAGACGGACGGGGCATCGTCGGCGGGCGTGTCGGCGACGTCCTCCGGCCCGACGTCGGGCGCGTCGTCGCCGGCGTCGCCGGCGTCGGGCGCGACGCAACGGCCGTCCATGCAGACGCGGCCGTCGGTGCAGTCGCGGTTGGTGGTGCAGGCGGACGAGCCGTCGTCGCCGCAGCCGGCGGCGACGGCGACGGCGACGAATAGCAGGGAGACGGCGACCCGAAGGCCGGGACGATGGTGTGACCTCATGGAGGACAGGCTAGCCGATGGACGGAGGGACGGGAAGGGCGGGGACGCGAGTCCAGTCAACCAGACTCCGGAGTCTAGTCGACTAGACTCCGGGCGGCGTCCCCCAAGCGGCCAACGTTGGCCGTCCGAGCGGCAACGTTGGCCGCTCGTACCCCGCGCGCCGGCCGGGGCGGTGGTTCACGTCGGCCTCGTCGTCCGTGGCACGAGAGTCTCACCATCCAAGGAGCGTCGCGCCCGTCTCGGTCAACCGCCGCCTCCGCGCCTCCGCGTCCGGCAGCACTCGCTCCACGCGGCGCCAGAAGGCGGCGGTGTGGTGGGGCTCGCGGAGGTGGACCAGCTCGTGGACCACGAGGTACTCGACGATCGCCGGCGGGAGCAGGATCGCCGCCCAGTGGAAGTTCAAGCGGCCGGCCTTGCCGCAGGAGGCCCAGCGGTGGCCGAGGTCGCGGACCGTGACGCCGGCGGGTCGGACGCCGATGCGGCCGGCGTACGGCTCCACGCGGCGCGTGATCCACGGCCGGGCATGCTCGACGTACCACCGGACGAAGTGCTCCCGGCCGCGGACGGCCTCGGCCCGGACCAGCCGGAACCGCCCATGTTCAAGTAGCAGGGGGCGGCCTTGTGCCGCGACGAGTTGCAGTCGGTGCGTCCGTCCGAGGTAGTAGAAGCCCTCGCCGGTCACGTACTCCTTCGGCGGCGCCGCAGGGCCGGATGTCTCCTTCGACGCCAGCTTCTTGTAGATCCAGAACTTCTTGTCGCGGATGAACCGCTCGAGGCGGCTCGTCGGGCATGTCGTCGGCGCAGCGAGCACCAACTCCCCACCGCGATCCACCGTGATCTCCATCGTCCGGCGGCGATCGCTCCGGCGCACCTCGAAGACGAGGTCGTCCACCTTCAACGTCTTGGTCATCTCACCAACTTCGCGTGGTTCGCCTTGGCCAGCTCGAGGATCCGGTCCGCGACGGCGCCGAGCCGCTCGAGCGGCAGGATGTCCTCGTCGTCGAGCATCTGGAACACCGACTTCCGCAGGACCTCCTGCGCGTGCGCGTTCTTCCAGAAGTCCTTGAGCGCGATCTCCTGCCGGACGTGCGCGACGAGCTCGACGATCAACTTGGCCAGCTCGGAGACCTGATCTGCGGGCAGCTCGCCCCCGCCGCCGACCTCCTGCTTGAGCACGCCGAGGAACGGCGCCTCCGTCTCCGGGTCGAGCCCGCTGGCGTCGCGCTGCCTGCCGGCCTCCGCCTCCGCCACGAGGTCGCGCAGCGCGAGCTGTGCTTCGGCCCACCGGTCCTTCAGCTCGCCGAGGATCTTCTCCAGCTTCTCGGAGAGTCTCTGGTACCGCTCCGGGTCCTCGTCGAAGTGCCGGCGGATGTGCCAGCGCAGAGCGTGCTCCATCTCCGACGCCTTGGCCCGGTCGGAGCGCAGCGCGTCCACGTGCTTCCCGAAATCCACGTCGGTGATCGAGATCGGCGGGACCGCGGGATCGATCCCGAGCGAGACGACGTGGTCGTCGATCAGCTTCCGCACCTTCTCGCCGACCTCGCGGCCGATGAGCGGCCTGTCCCGGTCGTACCGGTTCCGCGCCCGCATCTGGATGAAGCCGATCTGCTTGGCGTCCTTCACGAACGGCAGCCCCTCCGGCCGCGGCATGACCAGATCGAACGTGGTCAGGAACTCGCGCAGCTTCACCTGAAACTCGGCGCGGAGGCGTTCGTCCGCGAGGACCTGCACGCAGGCCTCGACGTCGGCGATGCCGGCAACGCCGCGGCTGCGGAACAACTCGAGGACGCGGCGGTGGCGGTCGCGCAGCTTCGGAATCTCGTCCTCGAAACTCCGCAGGGCGCCCTCGACGTCCTCGGCGGCGTAGACGGCCAGCGCCTCCTTCAGGTGGCGGGCGACGCCGTAGTAGTCCACGACGATCCCCTTCGTCTTCTTCGGGGCCGAACGGTTGACGCGGGCGATCGCCTGCAGCAACTCGTGCCGCTGGATGTGCCGGTCGAGGTAGAGCACCTGTTCGAGCGGCGCGTCGAAGCCGGTGAGCAGCATGCTCTTCACGATCAGGATCGCCAGCGGGCTGCGCTTCGCCGGGTCGAGGTGGCGCAACGGCAGCTTGAACCTGGCGATGCGGGCGTCGATCTTGCCGCCGTCGGTCCACTCCTTCCAGCCCCCCGGGTCGTTGTTGCCGCCCGAGATGACCGGCGCGAACTCCAGTTCCTTGAGCAGCTCGAGTCGGTCGTGCGCCCGGAGCAGGAACTGCGTGCGCTCGGGCAGCCCGAGCCGCTCGCCCGCGTCGAGGGCGAGGGTGTGCGCGTCGAGCGCCTCGACCTCGGCCACCAGCTCGGCGCGGGCCGTGAGGAGTGCGTCGTAGTAGCGGATGGCAGCGCGGCGGCTCACGGCGACCACCTGCGCCTTGAAGCCGGAGGGGAGCACGTTGTCCACGTAGTGCCGGAGCATGTTGCGGGCCTTGGCCACGATGAGGGCGTCGGCCTCCATGACGTGGCCCTTGGTGGCGTACTTCTGCTTGATCGCCTCCAGCTCCTGCGCCGTCCGCTCGCGGAACATGTCCTCGAAGAACTCGTCGAGGTCGCGGCCGTCCGACAGGGCGCTCTCCGTCGTGCGCCCCTCGTAGAGGATCTCGACCGTCGCGCCGTCCTGCTCCGACTGGCGGATCGTGTACTTGTCGATGAATTCGCCGAAGATTTCGTGCGTGCGCTTGCGGGCGCCCATGAGGATCGGCGTCCCGGTGAAGCCGATGCGGGCGCAGTTCGGCAAGGCCTTGAGCAGGTTGGCGTGCAGGGCGCTGGCGTGCGACCGGTGCGCCTCATCCACCAGCACGAGGATTCCGTCGTCCTCGTTGAGCACCGGGAACTCGCCCAGATCCTCGGCGGTGTCACGGATGCCGTCGTCGGCGCCGCCGGCCTCGTCGTCGTCGGTGCCGTGGTATTTCTGGATCGTGGCGAAGACGAGCGCCGGGCCCTTCTCGGCCAGCCGCTGCTTCAGCTCGGCCGCCTTGCGGGCGACGCGCACGGTCTCGCCGGTCAGCTCGGCCGTGTCCGAGAGCTGCGTCTGGAGCGTCTTGCGGTCGGTGACGACGACCACCTTGAACCGGCGGAGCGTCGGGTTGGTCCGCATCTTCCGGACGAGGAAGACCATGGTGAAGGACTTCCCCGAGCCCTGCGTGTGCCAGACGATGCCGCCGCGGCGATCGTGCTCGCCGTCCTCGGTGCGGGTCTTGCCGGTGAGCAGGCGCTGCACGGCGTTCTGCACGGCGCGAAACTGCTGGTAGCGTCCGACGACCTTGATCCGCCGGCCCTCGGCCGTCTCGGTGAAGAGCGTGAAGTGGCGGACGATGTCGAGCAGGTGCGCCGGCCGGAGCATGCCGGCGACGAGCATCTGCTGGCTCGACAGGGCCTTCACCCCGAGCTGCTTGGCGACCGTCGCCATCGGCGTCGGGCTGGTGTCCTTCCACTCGAGGTAGTGCACGGACTCGGAGGTGAAGGTGCCGGCGCGGGCGTGCTCGAAGCAGGTTCCGACGACGAACTGGTTGTAGTGGAAGAGCTGCTCGTTTCCCTCGTTCGCCTCGCCCGGGGTGCGCTGGTTGGCGTACCGGCGGAGCTGATCGATCGCCTCCTCCATCGGCTCGGGGATGCCGGGGCTCTTGCACTCGACGACGACGAGCGGGATGCCGTTCACGAACAGGACGAGGTCGGGCACGATGAACTTCTTCGCCTGCCCGCCCGGCTCGTCCACGCGGAACTGGTTCACGACGCGGAAGGTGTTGTTCTCCGGCTGGTCCCAGTCGATGTAGTGCACGGTCGGAGCGCGGCCGTGATCGCGGTCCGCGAGGCCTTCGACCTCCGTGCCCTTGAGGATCAACGCGGTTGCGGCGACGTTCGCCTCCATCAGCTTCGGGGCGCCGAGGCGCTCGAGCGCGGACACCGCTTGTCCGATGCGGCCGTCGTCCAACCACTGCTTCCCATCGTCGTCGAGGTTGATCTTCCGCAGCGCCTTGCGGAGGTCGTCGCGCAGGAGGACCTCGCGGAACGACTCGCGGCCGGACGCAGAAGGGAAGTCGAGGTTGCCGGTGGTGTGCTTCCAGCCCATGCCGACGAGCTGGTCGATGAACGGCTGCTCGACGGTCTCGAACTCGGGCCGGGAGGTCATCGAGGCTTCTCCCCGGGCCTCGCCGGTGTCGCGGCCCGGTAGGCTTGGCGGGGGTCGCGTGGCCGGTCGGGGTACCGCCGCTCGAGCAGACCTGCGGCGATGAGGCCCGCCAAGTACCTGCGGACCGTGACCGGGTTTCGCCGGATCGCGGCGCCGATCTCCCGGACGGTGCGGTACCGGCCCCGGCATGCTGCCAGAATCGCCATAGCTGTCGCGGGCTTCTCGGCTGAGCTTGTGACGGAGGTTGTAGCCGAGCTTGTAACGGAGCTTGTAGCGGAGCTTGTAGCCGAGCTTGCACCTCGACTTGTATCGGGGCCGGTCGTCGGCAAGGGCATCTGCCCGGCGGTTCCGCCGGCGGCGGGGCGGTCGGTGAGCCTGTAGCTGGAACCTCGGCCCCGGCCCTCCCTCTCGATGAAACCTCTCCGCAGCAGCGTCTGGAGCATCAGGGTCAGATCGCGGGAGTGGGCGCAGCAGACCTCGCGCAGGCGCTCGTGGGTCACGCTGCCGTGCTCTTGCGCGAGGGCCAGTGCCATCCGGGCGTCGGCCGGGAGGCCGTCGAGCTCCGGACCGAACCGCTGCTCGAGCGCCTCGAGGACCTCGGCCGGCAGGAGGTTCGCCATGGTGAGCGTGAGCGTCGTGGTGTCGAGGTCCACATCCTCCGCGAGGCCGGGGTACCGCCACTGCTCCTCTCGCCACGCCCGCAGGATCTTCGGAAACCCCGAGCCCGCCTGTTCGCCGATCCCGAGGATCAGGAACATCTTCTGCAGCCGCCGGTTGCGGCAGTCGGAGTGCCCGCCCTGGCGGATGAGTTCCAGCGCGAGCCGAGGCGTGCCGGGGTTGCGGAAGGTGAAGCGCCCCGACTCCTTGGTGACGAGGATGGAGATGCGGCCCTCGTAGTCGGCGTGGATGAGCGCGTTGACGAGCGCCTCGCGGATCGCCTCGTGGACGTGCGTCTCGTCGCGCCGGTACAGGTCCGGGCCGAGGCGGAACGGGACCTTCAGGTCGGCGGTGAGCTTCAGCACGACCTTGCGGTAGAAGTCGTAGACGTTGCCGGACCAGCGGCCGTCCGGGTACACGCGGTCGGTCCACTCGATCGCGCCGGTTTCGACCATCCGCTCCTGATAGTCCACGAAGTAGTGCGGGAAGACATCCTGGATCGCCTCCGCGCGGCCGAACATCAGCAGGCCGGCGACCGTCAGGCCGGCGACGTTCCGCTCGCGGTCGTGCCGGGTCGCGCCGAGCTTCTCGAGGAACTCCGCGTCGGGGACCTCGGCCCACGGGTGGTTCGGCTTGGTGGACCGGAAGTAGTTCCGGTACGCCTGCACGGTGGTCGGGTCGAGGTCGGCGACGCCGTACCGCTCGAGCACCTGGTCGTCCCGGCTGTCGTAGGTCGCCTCGGCGATCATCCGGCGGATGCGTTCCCGATCGCGCACGGCGCGATCGCCGTCGCGGCCGCGCAGGTAGGTGCCGGTCCAGACGTCGCCGTTGATGTAGACGGGGCGAGCCTTGCGCGGGGCGCGAGGGACCGAGACGACGAGGACGTTGCTCCCCTCGATCGTCTCGCGGCGCACGTCGTCGCGGCCGAGGACGTTGGTGCTGGCCTTCTGCGGGTTGTTGAGCGCGTTCCAGAGGTCGGTCTCGACGCGCTCGATGTCGGTGATGCCGGCGATCTCGAGCGACCCGTCGTCGCGTTCGCGGGCGCCGAGCAGGACGGTTCCGCCGTCGGTGTTGGCGAAGGCGCTGTAGGTCTCCCAGAACGAGTCGGGCACCTGCCCGCGGCCGTCTCGGCCGCCGGCCAGCTTGGCCTCGAACTCCCAGCCCTCGCGCAGGGCCTCGATCTCGTCCCGGGTCATCGTCACGCGGCCCCCTCGCCCCCGACCCCAACACGGACCCGGCCGGTGAGCAGGTCGTGCATGAGGCCGTGCTTCAAGAGCCGGAGCTTCGTGGTGTCCTCGCGAAGCAGTTCGGTTTTGCACTCGGCCGAGTCAAGGACCGCCGCCAAGGCGGCCTGTTCGGCGACTGGCGGATGCGGAATCGGCACCCGCCTCAGGTCACGGATGTTGAGGCCCTTCACGGCTTGCCCGATCGTCTCGACGTTCACGAACCGTTGTGCAGGAAGCAAATCCAAGGCGAATCGGACAAAGCGCGGATCGCCGCTGGCGACGCCGACTCTGGCTGTGTCTTGCGTGATGTTCGCACCGTCAAGTTGTGGTGGCACGAACGCTGTCCGGCCCACCGTTCCCCGGATGGTGTACAGAAGATCGCCGGTCTTCAGACGCGAGCGCTGGTACTGGCGATCGATCGTCGGGCTGGTCAACAGCAAGTCGTCCGTACGAATGCGGCCGTCGACGATGTCCTTCACCTTGACCACGGGCACTCCACCCGGATGGCCTCGCCCGGGCATCAAGATGCCGTAGATGATCGGTCTGGCGTCGGACACGAACTGCTGCAGTTCAGCCACGTCCCATCCACGGGGGATTGGCCCGATCTCCGACTCCTTGAACTGCTCCGGATGTCGCACCGGGTCGCGCAGCTCGCCGTTCTCGTCGATCCCGCGGGTGAGGAGGTCGTGCAGGAGCCCCTGCTTCATCTGCTGGAGCTTGGCGATGACCTCCTCCGTCTTCCGGATGGCGGTGTCGAGGGTGTCGAGGATCTCGGCGATGCGGCGCTGCTCGGGGGGGGGCAACGCCGGCACGCCGAAGTGGTCGAAGAACTCGGCCGCGACACGCTGTTGGCCGGCGGAACCGGTCATGAACGCTTCCGCCTTGCGGCGAAGGGTGTTCGACAGCGACCAGTGGTAGAGGAAACGGGGCTCCGTCCCGTCCTTGGCCCGGAGCACGTGGAACTCCGTACTCCCGAAGCCAACCCCGCTTGCGAGCGCCAGCGCGTGCGCCCCCTTGCCGTTCTCCATGCAAGGCGTGATCTTCGCGAACAGCACGTCGCCCTCCGCGAAGGGGGTGTAGCCCTTCCGCACCATCGCCAGCGGGCGTTCCTGCCGCTGCAACCAGTCTCCGCCCTCCGTGGCATCCGACATCGGGATGAACGAAACCGCGGAGTCTGCCGACAGGCCGGACAGGTCGGTTGAGGGGTTGATCGCGGCCAGCGTGCTCAAGGGCACGGTTGGGAGATCACGCGCCATACCCGAACCCCTTCAGGAACCCGGCCAGCTTCTTCTTCGCCGCGTCGCGCTCGCCCTCGACGTCGCCCAGCGTCACCCGGTACTTCTCCCACCAGTTCTCGACCGTGGCGACGATCTGCTGGCGATGGGCTGCCACGTAGCGGTCCAGCTCGGCCCGCAGGCCGTCGTGCAGGATGCCCAGCACGAGATCCCGGGCGCCGTCGGGGCCGAGCGCGGCGCGGGCCGCCTCGAGCCGCTCGGCGAACGCGTGCCGCAGCGCCCGCAGCGTCTTCCTCGCCGCGGTGAGCCGGCTCTTCAGCCCCTTCAGCTCGGCCTCGGAGAGCTGCTCCTCGGCCTCCTCTTCGCCCCCGCCGTCACCGTTCTCCTCGTCCGCCGGCGCGGCCGCCTTGATCTGCGCGTCCAGCTCAGCGACCTTCGCCTCGGCCTCGGCGATCTCGCCGAGGAAGTCGCCCATGAGCGGCTTCACCAGCTTGTGCTCGAGCGGGTCGGACTTGCCGCCGTCCTCCTCCAACGCGGTCGCGATCGTGGCGGCCCAGCCCTCGACAACTCCCTCGAATCCGCGGGCGACGAGGGTCTTGAGGTCGAACTGCACGTCGCTCCACCAGCGAGCCACGACGCCGGTGACTTGGAAGCGGTCGAGGAGGCCCAGCGGCTCGAGCGCCTCGACGAACGTCTTCATGAACGACGCCCGGACCGCCGTCAGATCCTCGGTCTTGGGGAGCTGCACGATGCGGCGCTTCTGCGCCGCCCACCACCCGTCGAACGCCGCCGCGAGCTTCGCCTCCGCCGCCTTCACCCCGACGTCCCCCTCGATGCGCGTCTTGATCGCGGCCTTGTCGGCGATCTCCGGCCGGAAGTCGAGGTACCCGGCGTCCCGCTTCACGAACGCGGTCTTCGGGTCGAAGCCGTGCGCCGCGAACAGCGCCTTCTTGGCCTCGACCTCGGCCTTGGGGATGCCGCCCAGGAGGTGGGCACGGACGTCGTGCGGTTCCGGCAGCGGCGCGTTGTCCGAGAAACGGCGGATGTTGAGGTTGTAGTCGTTCGAGGCGAGGTCCTCCCGGGAGACGACGGCCGCGAAGCCCGGGATCTCCTCGAACCGTTCGTACGCGGTGACGATCTTCTCGACGTGCTCGGGCAGCAGGTAGTTCTGCGCCCGGCCGGCGAAGTACTCGGCGTCGGCGTTGATGAACAGCACCTTGCCGCGGCGTTCTTGCGGCTTCGACCCCTTCGCCCGCAGGATCAGGATGCAGGCCGGGATGCCGGTGCCGTAGAACAGGTTCGGGGCGAGCCCGATGACGGCCTCGAGCAGGTCGTCCCTGATGAACCCCTCGCGGATCTTCTTCTCCTCGCCGCCGCGGAACAGGACGCCGTGCGGCATGACCGTGGCGACCATCCCCTTCGGCCGTAGCACCGCCAGCATGTGCTGCACGAACATCAAATCGGCCTTCTTGCCGGACTCCGGGCACCAGCCGTAGGCGAACCGCTCGGGGAACTTCATCCCCTTCTTCTCGTAGTTCTGCGAGAAGGGCGGGTTGGTGATGACGCGGTCGAAGCGCATCAGCTCGCCGGCCTCGAGGTGCAGCGGCTCGGCGAGGGTGTCGCCGTTCTCGATCTTCGCATCGGCGATGCCGTGGAGGATCATGTTCATCTTCGAGATCGACCAGACGCCGCCGTTCGATTCCTGCCCGTACAGGCCGAGGTTCCGCGGGTTGCCGCCGTGCTCGGCCACGTACTCGTGCGAGAGGATCAGCATGCCGCCCGAGCCCGAGCAGGGGTCGTAGACGCGCATCCCCTCCTGCGGCTTGACCAGCCGGACCATCATCCGGACGACCGAGCGCGGGGTGTAGAACTCGCCGCCCTTCTTGCCGGCGGAGTCGGCGAACTCGCCGATCAGGTACTCGTACGCGGCGCCGAGCAGGTCGGGGAACTCGAAGTCGGCGCTGCGGAAGCCGTAGCGGTTGAAGTGGTCGATGAGCTGCCGGAGGCGCTTGTCGGGGATCTTGCTCTTGCCGATCGTGCGGTTGAAGTCGATGTGCTGGAGGACGCCGGCGAGCGCGGTGTTCTCGTCCTCCAGCGCCCCGAGCGCCTTGTTCAGGCCGTCGCCGATGTTCTCGTGCAGGTGGTCGCGGAGCTTCGGCCAGCGAGCCCGCGGCGGGACGAAGAAGGTGCGCTTGTAGTACTCGGGCGTCTCGGCCCGCCTCTGCGCCTCCGCCTTCGAGCGCCCCTTGGCGAGCTGGTCGGCGATCACGGCGTCGCGCTGCGCCTCGAACTCGTCGGAGCAGTACTTCAGGAAGAGCAGGCCGAAGATGTACTCCTTGAACTCCGAGGCATCCATCTTCCCGCGGAGAATGTCCGCGGCGCCGTAGAGGTGCCGTTCGAGCTGGGCGAGGGTGAGCTTGGGCATGGTCTACAGATCCTCCAGCGTCACGCCACGCAGCATGCGGCACCGGATCCTATCCGGTGGGGTGACTTCCGCAAGGGCGGTCGGCGTGCGCCGGCCGGCAAGCCGGTGCCGGAGGCTCGTCCGCGGCGGTCGGCGGCCGGCGGTCGGCAGCTGGTCTTTCGCCGCGGGGCCGGACGCATCCGCCGCGGGCTGAAGCCCGCGGTTCGGATCCGAAGCTCCGCCCTGCGGTACTACGGGCAGGCGCCGCAGTCGGCGGCGCAGCGGAGGCAGTCCTCGGGGGCGACGCAGGCGCCGTCGCCGCAGACCGGCGGGCAGGCGCCGCAATCGGCGGGGCAGCCGCGGCAGTTCTCGGCGGGGCCGCAGGCGCCGTCGCCGCAGACGTCGGGGCAGCTGCCGCAGTCGGCGGGACAGCTGCCGCAGGCCTCGGTCAGGCCGCAGACGTGGTCGCCGCAGACGTCGGGGCAGCTGCCGCAGTCGTCCGGGCAGGTGACGCAGCGTTCGTAGGGGCCGCAGTAGCCGTCGCCGCACCAGGAGCAGACGCCGCAGTCGGGGAGGCAGGTGGTGCAGAACTCCGGGTAGTCGCAGATCCCGTCGCCGCAGTACGAGGGGCAGTAGCCGCAGTCCCACATGCAGGTGCTGCAGTCCTCGGTGGGTCCGCACTGCGAATCGCCGCAGACGTCGGGACAGGCGCCGCAGTCCTCGGCGCAGCGCCAGCAGCTCTCGGTGGTGCCGCAGCGGCCGTCGCCGCAGACGTCGGAGCAGGGGCCGCAGTCGGCGGGGCAGACGACGCAGTTCTCGGTCCAGCCGCAGTGGCCGTTGCCGCAGGTGTCCTCGCAGTAGTCGCAGTCGGCCGGGCAGCTCCAGCAGTCCTCGTCGTCGTCGCAGTACCAGTCGCCGCAGCCGGGGCAGGCGCCGCAGTCCTGGGCGCAGTCGGCGCAGTCCTCGTCGCCCTCGCAGACGCCGTCGCCGCACCAGGTGGGGCAGGCGCCGCAGTCGCCCGGGCAGGTGTAGCAGAGCTCGGCGGGGCCGCAGCGGCCGTCGCCGCACGAGTCGGGGCAGGTGCCGCAGTCGGCGGGGCAGGACGCGCAATCCTCGGTCAGCCAGCACAGGCCGTCGCCGCAGACCTGGCAGCGGCCGCAGTCGTACCAGCAGCTGGAGCAGGTTTCCGTGCCGGTGCAGGCGCCGTCGCCGCAGACCGGCGGGCAGGCGCCGCAGTCCTCGGGGCAGGTCGCGCAGTGCTCGGAGTAGTCGCAGGCGCCGTCGCCGCAGGTCGGGCAGCGGCCGCAGTCGGCGCGGCACGAGGTGCAGGTCTCGGAGACGCCGCAGACGCCGTCGCCGCAGCGGTCGGGGCAGGCGCCGCAGTCGGCGGGGCAGTCGGCGCAGTTCTCGGTGAACGTGCAGCGCCCGTCGCCGCACTCCGGCGGGCAGATGCCGCAATCGGGCTGGCAGGAGTTGCAGTCCTCGCCGGGCTCGCAGATCCAGTTGCCGCACAGCGGCGGGCAGGCGCCGCAGTCGGCGGCGCAGGTCGCGCAGGATTCGGTGGAGCCGCAGACCCCGTCCGGACAGACCTCGTCGCACGGACCGCAGTCCTCGAGGCAGTCGTAGCAGCTCTCGCCGTAGGCGCAGATGCCGTCGCCGCAGGTCGGCGGGCACATCCCGCAGTCCCAGGGGCAGGTGTTGCAGTTCTCGCCCGCGGAGCGGTTGCAGCGGCCGTCGCCGCAGCCGGCGCAGACGCCGCAGTCGATCCAGCAGTTGGTGCAGGTCTCGCCGGGGTCGCAGCGCCAGTCGCCGCAGCGCACCGGGCACGGCCCGCAGTCGGCGGGGCAGAACTCGCAGGTCTCGGTCACGCCGCAGACGCCGTCGCCGCACGAGTCGGGGCAGGGTCCGCAGTCGGCGGCGCACGACGAGCAGCTTTCCGAGCGTTCGCAGCGGCCGTCGCCGCAGACCCCGGGACACTCGCCGCAGTCCCAGCGGCACGAGGCGCAGCTCTCGGTCCGGTCGCAGACGCCGTCGCCGCAGATGCCGGTGCAGACGCCGCAGTCGCCCGGACAGCTCCAGCAGGTCTCGGTGGGCCCGCAGGCGCCGTCGCCGCACTCGTCGGGACACACCCCGCAGTCGCCGGGGCAGGTGACGCAGCTCTCGGTGGCGGCGTTGCAGCGTCCGTCGCCGCAGCCCGGGCAGCGCCCGCAGTCATCGGGGCACGAGGCGCAGGTCTCGGTGGGTCCGCAGGTCCCGTCGCGGCAGACGTCGGGGCAGGCGCCGCAGTCGCCGGGACAGGTGCGACAGCTCTCGGTCAGCCCGCAGATCCCGTCGCCGCAGGTGACGGGGCAGGCCCCGCAGTCGTCCGCGCAGGTGACGCACGACTCGGTGGGCCCGCAGGTCCCGTCCGGACAGACGTCGACGCAGCGCCCGCAGTCGGCCGGGCAGGAGACGCAGGTCTCGGTGGGTCCGCAGGTCCCGTCGCCGCAGCCGGGGCAGGGGCCGCAGTCGAGCGGACAGCCGGCGCAGGTCTCGGTGGCGCCGCAGCGGCCGTCGCCGCAGAAGTCGGGACAGGCCCCGCAGTCCGCCGGACACTCCGCACAGTCCTCGGTCAGGCCGCAGATGCCGTCTCCGCACCGGTCCGGGCAGGTGCCGCAGTCGGCGGGACAGGTGAGGCACGACTCGCCGCCCGCGCACGCGCCGTCCCCGCACCCCGGACAGCGCCCGCAGTCGACGGGGCAGGAGAAGCAGCTCTCGGTCGGGCCGCAGACCCGGTCGCCGCAGACGTCCGGGCAGGCTCCGCAGTCGGCGGGACAGCTGACGCAGGTCTCGGTCAGCCCGCACATGCGGTCGCCGCAGACGTCCGGGCAGACCCCGCAGTCCTCCGGGCAATCGACGCAGCCCTCCGTGGAGATGCAGATCCCGTCGCCGCAGGTCGGGCACGGTCCGCAGTCGGTCCGGCAGGTCCGGCAGTCCTCGCCCGCCGCCGCATCGCAGATCCGGTCGCCGCAGGTCATCGGGCAGGCCCCGCAGTCGTCCGGGCAGCTCTCGCAGTCCTCCGCCCCCTCGCAGCGTCCGTCGCCGCAGGTGCCGGGGCAGTCGCCGCAGTCGTCCGGGCACGAGGCGCAGGTCTCCTCCGCGCTGCAGAAGCCGTCGCCGCAGCCGGGGCACCGCCCGCAGTCGCCCGGACAGGTCGCGCACGACTCCGTCGGGTCGCACAGGCCGTCGCCGCACACTCCGGGACAGACGCCGCAGTCCGCGGGGCACGAGCCGCAGCTCTCGGTCGCCGCGCAGCGTCCGTCGCCGCAGCCGGCGCACGAACCGCAGTCGCTCGGACACGTCGTGCAGTCCTCGGTCGGAGCGCAGAAGCCGTTGCCGCACCACTCCCCGCACGGCCCGCAGTCCTCCGGACAGGTCTCGCACGACTCGTCGAACGTGCACGTTCCGTCCCCGCAGTTGTCCAGCAACATCGGGGTCCGGCCGCAGGACGGTCCGGACAGCGCCAGCAGGGCGATACACCACAGGCCGTTGAATCCCCGCATGGTTTCACTCCTCTTCGGTCGAAGGATGACACGACGCCCGCCACCCGTCGAGAACCCCTTGAGGCCCTCCGGGGTGCGACAGGCTGACACGGCGCTCGTCATTCTCGAACAAGGGAGCGGCGTGCCGGGATCCTGCCGGAGGATTTGGATCCCGGCACGCCGTGGTCCGGGGGGTAGTCGTGCGGGATCCGTGCCGGTCAGGGAGGGGCGAGTCGCCGCGGCGAACCGGTACGAGCCGGAGGGCTTGGGGGGAGCGACGCGGAGCCGGGCGTCCGGGAATCAGGGGTCGCGGAGCAGCACGACGACGCCGGCCTGGCGGCCGCCGTCGTGGCCGTCGCGGCGGAACGAGAAGAGGTCCGCGGGCTCGGAGACGGTGCAGCGGGGGAAGCGCAGGACCCGGTCGGCCTGGACGCCGTGACGGACGAGCAGGAGTTCCACGGCGCGTTGCAGGTCGATGTGGGGTTTGGGCCACGCCGGTCGGCGCAGCACGACCTCGGTCCCGACCCGCAGCAGGAACTTCTCGACCACCTCCTCGCCGACCTCGAAGGCCTCCGGTCCGATGCACGGTCCGATGGCGGCGACCAGTGAAGCCGGGGTCGTCGCCGCCTCGTGCGCGACCCGGCGGAGCCCCTCGGCGAGCAGCCCGCCGACCGTGGAGCGCCAGCCGCAGTGCAGCACCGCCGCGACGGGCCGTTCGAGCGCCGCGACGATCACCGGGCAGCAGTCGGCGACCCGGACCAGCGCGGCGAGGCCGCCGACGGTCGGGTCGAGCGGCGTGGCGGGGTCGGGTGCGAGCACGATGCCGTCGCCCTGGCGCCCGCGCAGCGCCCGGGCCTGCTCGTGGGTCCGGGCGAGATGGACCTTCTTCCCGTGGACCTGACGCACGGTGCCGAGCCGTTCGGCGTCGTATCCGAGCGCCGCGCCGAGCCGGGCGTGGTTTTCCCGGACGCGCGCCACGTCGTCGCCGACATCCCAGCCCAGGTTGAGCGAGGCGTACGGGCCGGCCGACACGCCGCCGTGGCGCGTGGTGAACCCCCACCGGAGCCACGGCGGAAACCACCCCTCGCGCGTCAGCAACGGCAGGTCGCTCATCGAGGACCCCTCCCCTATTCCCTATCCCCTCCCCCCATGCTACGTGGGGCCTACACGAAGGCGCGCCGGGGGGCAACCGGCGGCGGAACGGAGAGGTGAGGCATGGCGTTCAAGTTCCCGTCTGCGGAGTGGGTCGCGGCGTTCCAGGACGCGGTCAACGGCAACCCGGCGTACAAGAACTCGGGGCGCGAGTGGACGCACGGCGTGATCACGCTGGTGGTGACGGCCAACCCGGCGGCCGGGCTCACCGAGGACGCCTGCATGTGGCTCGACCTGCACCAGGGGGTCTGCCGCGGCGCGAAGCTGGTGCCGCGGGCCGAGGCCGATGCGGGCTCGGCGTTCGTGATCGTCGGCGACTACCCGCGCTGGAAGCAGGTGCTGCGCAAGGAACTGGAGCCGATCAAGGGGATGATGCAGGGCAAGCTCAAGTTGGCCAAGGGGCAGCTCCCGGTGATCGTGCGCTTCGTCCAGGCGGCGCGGGACCTGGTCGAATCGGCGACGATGGTGGCGACGCAGTTCCCGGACGAGTGACGTCCGCGGGAGGGGGCCGATGCCGTACGACGATTCGTTGTCGTTCCTGCACTACGCGCCGACCCGCGTCGTGTTCGGGGTCGGGGCGCTCTCCGAGGCGCCGCTGGAACTGGAGCGGCTGGGCCTTTCGCGGGCGGTGATCGTCACCGACCGCGTGCTCGCCGAGAAGACCGACCTGGTGCGCCGGTTGCAGGCGGCGCTGGGCGCGCGCTGCGCCGGGACCTACGCCGACGCCCAGCCCGACTCGGGGATCCACCTGGTCGACGCCGGAGCGGCCTACGCCCGCGAACGCGGCGCGGACAGCCTGGTCTCGCTCGGCGGCGGCTCGGCCATCGACACCGCCAAGGGAATGGCGATCGTGCTGACCGAGGGCGGGTCGCTGGTCGACCACCAGGGGTTCCAGAACCTGACCCGCCGGCAGACGCCGCACGTGGCGATCCCGACGACCCACGGCACCGGCAGCGAGGTCACGCGCTACGCGGTGATCAAGGACCACGAGGAGCGCTCCAAGCTGGTGTTCGGGGACTTCCACCTGATCCCGGACGTGGCGATCCTCGACCCGGCGCTGACCGTCGGCCAACCGCCCGCGATCGGCGCCGGCACCGCGCTCGACGCGCTGACCCACGCCATCGAGGGGATGCACTCGCTGCAACGCAACCCGCTCGCCGACGCGCTGGGCCTGCACGCCGCGCGGCTCGTCCGCCGCTGGCTGCCGCGGGCCCTGGCCGCCCCGACCGACCTCGCGGCCCGCGGGCAGCTGCTGGTTGCCGCGGCGATGGCCGGCACCGCCTTCGACAACGCGCAGGTCGGGCTGGTGCACGCCGTCGCCCACACCGTCGGCGCGCGCCACGGCGTGCACCACGGCCTGTCCAACGCCCGCGCCCTGCCGTACGTGATCCTCTTCAACCCCCCC
>CAZMRP010000019.1:0-20326 GCA_964568275.1 uncultured Myxococcales bacterium | reverse complement strand
CCGTCCGGGTCGCGGAGCCAGAGCGCCGGGGTGCGGCAAGCCCCTTGACACTCCGGTCGGGTTGCGGCTAGTAACGCCCTTCGCGCCGCGAGGCGCGTGCGGGAGTAACTCAGTGGTAGAGTGCCACCTTGCCAAGGTGGACGTCGCGGGTTCAAATCCCGTCTCCCGCTCCCTGATTTCAGCAACGGCGTCGATGGGTTAGGACGATGGAGCGGCCGGCGCCGGAGTCCTGTCGACCCCCGATAGCCAACGAAATAGCCAAATCTGATCGAGCCGCGCCGACTCGACCAGTTGGTTGACCGCAGCGAGCTTCTCTTCCGGCCGAACGTTCGAGTAGTGCTCGGTCATCGATTCGGAACTGTGCCCGATCGTCGCGTGCAGCACGACGCGGTCCACGCGGGCCTGCCGCATGAGGTTGTTGAACGTGCGCCGCATGCCGTGCGCCGACAGGTGCTTGTCGATCTTCGCCGCCTTGAGGATCCGGCGGAACGGCTTCTCGAGGTACGACGGCGTGTGGTAGCCGCCCGTCGCGCTCGGGAACACGAGCGCGGCGCCAATCGCCGGGAGGTGACGCTCCAGCAGTGCCTTGCGCTGTTCGCGGAGCGCCCCGAGCATGACCGGGTGCAGCGCGGCGGAGCGGTTCTTCCCGGTCTTCGTCGTCGTGACCTTCCCGCGCCAGTGCGACCGGCGGATGAGCAGAAGCCCCGCGTCCTCGCGGACGTCGTTCCACGTCAAGGCGGAGATCTCTCCGAAGCGCATCCCGGTGAAGAACCCCACCACGCAGAGGGCGCGGATCTCGGCCGTCTCCCCGGACATGGCGTCCAGGAGGCGCCGCAACTCGTCGTCCGTCAGCGAGTTCGGCTGCTCGTCGGTGATGCGGGTCGGGCGCGCGGGCAGGGCCTTGACGCGGAAGGTCGGGTCGCGAGGAAGATCGAGGTCGCCGACGGCGTCGCGGAGCACGGTCTTCAGGAGGCGGAGCCAGCCGTTGATCGTCTCGGAGGATCGGATGCGCCGCTTCCGGCTACGGCTCTTCGCCGCCCACGAGAGCCACTCCTCGACGTCGTTCTTCCGGATCTCGTCCACCCTGCGGTCGCCGAGCACCGGGAGGATCCCCTGCTCCAGCACCTGCGCCGCCCTTGCCAGGGTCGACGGCTTCGCCCCCCTCGTCTTCCTCCGGGCCAGCCACGATCGCGCGTAGTCCGTAAGGGTCGGGTACTGCGGGGAGGCAGGACCCTCGGTCCTCGCGGACACGAGGTCCGCCCGGAGCTTGCGCTGCGCATCGGCGGCCTCCTCGGTGCTGGCGGCCTCGACGCGCTTCCTGACCCAGGTCCACCTGTCCGAGCCCGCCACCCGGATCTGGGCGCGGAGTTCGTACTTGCCCGGGCCGATCTGCGTCACGCCGGGGTACTTCGTCTTCCGTCTCATGGTTGCTGGCCTCCGTCGCCAGCGGTGCGGCGAGCGGGACGCCGGCGATCCGGGCATTCCGCTCGAGGAACGAATCGAGGTCTGTTCGATGGAACATCAAGGACCGGCCGCGTCGTCCGCGGGGAACAAGAGACCCGCGGTGCACGGCCATGCGGATCGCGGAGGGGCCGCGGTAGCCGAGGTACCTGGCGGCCTGCTCGGCGGTGAGCCAGGGCGAGGTGGAGTCCCGCGCCGCCGGCGCGACCGCCTCCCCTGCGCCGTCGACGGGTGGGAGCGCCGTGCTCACCGGCGTCCCTCCGTTCCGCCGCTCGCAGCTCCGTCACGACGATCCGGTTCTCCCGCGCGGGTTGACCCGGTCGGCGTCGTTCGCTTGTCCGCCCCCCTGGGCAAGGGCGCTTTTTCGGGTTGTGGTGCGCTCAGGATCTCCCAAACGCGCCGGAACACGGTCCTGCGTGAGATTGACAGCTCCCGGGCGATTGCTGCCTTGCTCTTGCCGTTCTCCAGCATCCGCCGGATCACGGCGAGGCTGAGTTCGAGCCGCGGACGTCCGGGAGGTCGTGCAGCCGTGCCGGATCGTTCAGCCCGTCCTCGTGGACATCGCCCGAGCACCCGGTGCGGGCAGTCGGGACATCGGGCTTCCGGCACGTCGATTCGCACGCCCCGAGCATGGCCGATCCGCAAGACCGGAGGCGTTCGAGTGACCGAAGTACCGGTTTGCCTTCCCCGACTTCCGTATCCGGACGGCGTCGCGGGTCGCGCGGACGCGCTACCAACTGCGGTTGATCGCCTGCTTCACGCGGCCCCGGAGCCGGGGGAGGTGTAGATGGTCGCCTCGATGGCTGGCCTTCGTTCGCGGGGCGAGCCCCATGGCGGCGACGAACAGCGACGCGAGTCCGACGGCTTCGCGGCCGCCGACGCGCCCGTCGGGTGCTAGGCCCGCCTCGACGAGCGCCTCCGCGATCTTCCGGCAGACCCAGCCGAAGGCCCGGCCGGGACGGTGACGCTCGCGGCTGGTCGTGTACGCCTCCGGGCCGTGGATCCGGACCGCGGCGTCGAGGTCTGCCGCGAGCTGCACGAGCATCCGACGCTGTTCCTCACCGTAGTCGAGCATCTCGAGCAGCATCCGGCCTCGGGGAGAGCCCTCCTCGTTGGGGACCGGACCGTTCGACGAGGTTTTCGCGGCAAGTCCCAACTCCCCGAGGAGGCCGGCGATCGTGCGGGCGAGCTTCGGCGCTTCCGCCTCGACGCCCGCCTGGGCGGCATGACTGCGGATGTGCTCGACGTGCCGCTCGAAGCGGACGACCTCCGCGAGCCGCTCCGTGGCATTGGCGATGGACCTCGGGGTGGGAGAATCGGGCGGATCGGCGGACCGCGGCCTCCTCCCGATCGACGGTTCCACGAAGAGCCAAGCGTCCCACCCTCCCGGGTTCTGCCGACTCGCGAGCCTCCTGACGGAGGCCAGCCGGATCGACGTCGCGTCCTCGAAGTCGCATCCTGCGCGGTCCGGCGCGATCCAGGTGAGTTCCGTCCCCCGCCGCTTCCGGCCGGTGGGCCGGCGCGTCTTCGTGGACGAGTGGAGCACGGTCTTCGCCATCAGGATCCCCTTGGCGTTGAGCGTCTTCTACCACGGGCCGACGAGGCGGGCGAAACGTTCCGGCACGGGCCGGCCTACCCGATTCCTCCCGAGTCCCGAAACGAGTAGTAGCCCTCCTTCCCGACGATCAGGTGGTCCAGCACCGGGAGCCCCATCAGCTTCCCCGCCTCGACGAGGCGCTGGGTCAACGACTCGTCTTCGGGACTCGGCCCTACGCAGCCGCTCGGGTGGGAATGGACGAGGATGGCGGCTGCGGCGCGGTCACGGATCAGCGGACCGAACACCTCCCGCGGGTGGACGATGCAGGAGGTGAGCGAGCCGACGGCGACGAGGTGCCTGCGGATGATCCGGTTCCGGGCATCGAGCGCCACCACCACGAAGCGCTCCTGGCGCCGGCGGGCCAGGGAATGGCCCACCTTCTCGTAGACCTCGGCGCTGCAGCGCAGCGTTGGCGATGACGGCACCGCCGGCACCGCCTCCCCGCAGCGGGGACAGCAGATCTGGGTCACGTGCTTCTCCTCTTCCGGGCGGGGCGTCCCCCCGGCGGCCGGTCCGGGCCACCGAGGGGACATCCCGCGCGGCAGCTACCGTGCCGCCGAGAACACCGTGATCATGTGCGCGACACCGCCGCGCACGCCCTGGATGGGAGCGGACGAGTCGTCGATGATGAGCGGTCCGTACTGCTCGTACTCCTCGCCGTCGAAGACCGGCGTGCCGAGCCCTCGGGGCTCGCGTTCCACCTGGGCCAGCATCCGGTCGCCCAGCACGAACTCGACTTCGGCTCCCAGGCCCACGACCACCGGCCCGTCGGTCCCCAGCTTCGCCGTCTCGTGCCAGGCGCCGTCGTGGTGGACGAGGCCGCGGGTGAGAAAGCTCTCGACCTCGCCGCGGATGACCCGGGTCAGGACCGTGTAGAAGATCGCGTCCGGCACGGGGCACTCCGGACAGGGTTCGGGATCCGGGCAACGCGGCCGGATGTCGCGCGTCGAACCGGCATCCAGGTTGACCACGACCGGGATGGTGCCGGGCTCCTCCTCCTTCTTCGAGCAGCCCACGACGAACGTGGCGACGACGAGCGCGATCATGATGATCTTCATGTCGATGTCCCCTTCCTCCGGACGAGTTGCCGCGTGGCTACGACGCGGCGGGCTGCTGCTCCTCGGTCTCCGTCTCGGCCGTGCCGACATCCTCGTCCTCCTCGGGCGGGTCGTTCCCGCGGACGGGCATCACGACCAGCCCGAGCGGACGCGGCTCCGACCCGTCATCGGCGACCTCCAGGATGCGCACCGGGTCGAGCGGCGGGAACGCCTGGCGGATGCGCACCTTCCCGGTGCCGACCGCACCCAGCGCGTCCAGGACGTACTTCGGGTTGAGGTGGAGGTAGGGCCTGCTCGCACCGGCGACGACCGCCTCGACCTCCAGCTCGACGGCGTTGCCGTCGAGGTCGGCGCTGCGGACGCGGAGCAGGCCGCGCTCGGGCAGCGCCCTGAGCATGCATGACTTGGCCGACAACCTGCTCCCCGTCGCCGCCATCTTCATGGCACGGGCGAGTTCCGCCTTGTCGCAGACGACGTCGAAGCCCGCGGCTCCCGACTCCCGCGGCACGAACCCCGCCCAGCGCGGCAGGCTGGTCAGTGGCTGCTCGAGGAGCACGCGGACCTCGCGGTCGGCCGACTCGAAGACCATGTGGTCGAGATGCCTGTCCGCCGGCCTCTCCGCGGCCTCGCCCTCGCTGGCCGGTGACGGGATTGCGGTGCGGACCAGCCGGACGGTCTCGAACTGCGCGTCGAGCGCCTTGGCGGCCGACGGCCAGATGTCGCCCGGCACGCGCAGCACCGTCTCGGCGTCCACGGAATCGCGCGCGTCGCCGTCCACGTACAGCCGGTGACCGTCCGTCGCGACGACCACCGGGACGACGAGGTGCCCGTCCGTCGATCCCCGGAAGTAGGCGAACGGCCCCTTGGCCACGTCGCGGTACTCGCCCGGGGCGCAGAACGGCATCGCCGCCGCGATGCGGCTCGCGAGGTCGCTGGTGTCCGCCACGATCCTGGTCTCGCTCCCCGGCGGCTCGGGCTCATCGCCCGCGGGCACCCGCGTCTGGACCGTGACACGCTGGCCGGCGAAGGAGACGACCAGCGCCGTCTCCGTCCGCTCGATCTCCGCTCCGCCGCCGTTTGCGGCCTTCTTCGACCTCCCGCCAGGGATGGCCCGGAGCGCCCTGGCCAGCCGGGCCGTGCTCTCGGCATCGAACTCGGCGACCCACGGGTCGCCCTGGTCGCACGGGATGCGGAAGCTCATCCGCACCCTTCCGGTCCGGCTCGCGGTCTCCAGGACGACGGCATCACCCGTTCGGGTGATGCGCGTCCGCCCCGGGCTGTGCCGAACGGTGTCCTTGTCCAGGCAGGCGGCGCAGGCGGCCATCGCGGTCGCCAGCGCCCTGCCGGGCACGATCGTCGTCATGGCGCACCTCCCGTCAGACGAACCCAAGCTCGCGGTAGATTTCGAAGCGCAGGCCCCGCTCCTCCTCGGCGTGGCGCGCGTGCCACCGGGAGGGGAGGGACACGTCGTCGGGGAGCAGCGGCGCCCCGAAATCGAAGTCGCGGTCGCTCGTGCGGTACACGAGCGGACGGCGCACGCGGACGGTCGGCCTTCCGGCCGGATTCGGCTTCTGCATCTCGTCTCTCCTCTCGTCGGAAGCGGACCTACGTGTGGATCGCCCAGCCGGTCGTGGGCGAGAGGCAGACGGCGAAGGTCGGCGCCCCGCCGTCGCCGCCTCGGTCGTGCGGCCCGTGGAACAGGAGGCCACCGTTGAACCAGGTGCGATAGACGCCTCCCTCGCGGCGCACGGTCATGACGAACCCGAAGCTGTAGGGCGCGCCGTCCCGGTAGAGCCGGCAGCAGGTCCTCCCCCGGTCGCCGTGCTCGGCGTATTCGTCCAGGTAGCGCAGCTGCTGCTCCAGGTCGTCGCGGAGGCCGACCCTGTCGGCGAAGGCGCGCGCAGCCGCCAGCTCGCTCTCGACTCCCGAGACGTCGAGCATCAGTTGAGCTCCTTCGCCGTCGGGTGGTTGGCGGCGGTCGTCCCCGCGAGGTGCTCGCGGAGGACGCGCTGGTACTCGCGCGCCTGCCAGCCGCGTCCTATGCACGACCGGGCCGGCAGCCCGAACTCGGCCACCATCGCGGCCAGGAGCTCGAGGCCGTAGACGGCCTGCAGCTCCTCCAGCACGCCGCCGCCGGGCCCGAAGATCATGGTCTTGGGCGACGACCAGTCGCTCTTGTGGGTCCGTGTGTACTTCCGGACCAGCGGCTCGGGGAGCCCCTGCTCGACCAGCCAGTCGGGCTTCATGAGCCCGTGGCCGTCGAGCAGATCGACGACGCGGAGCAGGACCACGGGGTCCACGTCCCGGAAACGGACGTCGTCTTCCATCATCGCGTTCCTCCTCGGAAGACGTCAGCGGCCGGCGCCGGCGGACTCCGCCACGCCTTTGAGGAACAGGCGCAGCGTCTCGAACAGGCGCTTGCCCTGCTCGGGGTCGGCGCACTCGACGTCGAACCCCGCCGAGAACGTGTCGTCCATCTCCTCCTCGACGCCGCGCTCGTTCGGCTTGAACATATCGCCGCCCACGCGGACGACGAGGCGGATGCCGCCCTCGCGCACGCGGGCGGGCCGCTCGAATTCGCCCCCACAGCTCTCGCACTCGAACTCGCCCTCGTCATCGACATCGACGCTGTCGCGGTCGTACTCGTCGTCCGGATCGAACTCCCAGCCGTCGCCCGACGGCCGGAACTTCCCCTCCCGCGTGGCGCTGAGCTTCACGTGCTGCCTGACCTCGGTGCTGCCGCACTCCGGGCAGCCCCACTTCGGCTTGTCCATGGCTCTCCTTTCGGATGTCGGCACGAATCCGTTCGGGAATCAGCCCGCGATCGCCTGCTTCGCCCTCGCGAGCACGTCGTTGAAGACGTGCACCGCGTGCATCTGGTCGGCGTTCGGGTTGCCGTCCTCGTCCACCTCGACGGCCGGAGGACCGCCGCCGTGGAGGCAGTCGACGTGGACGAGGCGGCGACCGTCGCAGGCGTAGCGTCCGTCGCCGTACTCGTACCCTCCGCCGTGCGAGGCGTGGAAGGGGATCCCCTTCGCCGCCAGATCCCGCATCTCCGAGTCGCCGGCGTAGTTCATTTCGGCGGCCTCCATGTGTAGGCCGTCGTGCCGGGTCTCGACGACATAGAAGCCGATCTCCTCGAGGATCTCCCGATGCTCGGGACGGCAGACGAGGCTCATCCCGCACCGGTCACCCACGGGTCACCTCCTCCCTCCGTCTGGAGTCCGGCCCGGGACGCGAACGGCCGGCGACCTTGACCGTCATGCGGTCGGGCGTCATCTCGATCACGAGCGCATCCATCGTCCCGTCGAAGATCGCGGCGCGGAAGCCCTCGTCGAGCGGGAGGGACTCCACGAAGTCGTCCCCGCCGACCTGGGCCCGAGACTCCTCCCACCAGTTCGCGTCGTTGCGCGGATCGCAGCCGGCGGCGTACGCCACCCGGGCCTGCCGGCACTTCCCGCTCCCGACCATGTCCATCGGGAGCCCGTTGCTCATGATGTAGACGCCGTGGTCGTGGACGAGGTGCAGGGCCGGACCCGGCTCCCGCTTCTCCTCCTCCTCGACGAACGTCTTGCGGAACCTCGAGCTTCCCAGCGCGTGGCGCGCCAGGGGCCGGACCTCGTCCAGCCGGAAACGGAGCGTTCCCACCCTTCGCATCTCCTTTCGTCTACGCCGGCAGGTCGCCGAGGGCGCGCAAGGCCGTGGGCCGGCCGTCGGGGTCGGCGATTCGCGCGGCCTCGTCGTCGGTGATAAGCACCGCGTGCGGCACGATGACGAGCATGCCGTCGTCGTCCGAGTAGACGCTGCAGACGGCCGCGCGCTGCCGGCCGTCGAGCGTCGAGCGGACGAGGCACAGCCGGCCTTCGTCCTGCGCCGCCTGGACCTCTTCGAACGCGCGCCTCTCGGCCTTGCTGAGCGCGCTTCCCCTCGTCTCCACCGTCACCTCCTGCACCTGGGGCACACGGCATCGCCGGGCACGAGGTTCTCCCGGCCTCCGCAGCGGATGCAGCGCCGGACCCCGGAGCGCGACCAGCCGCACGACTCGCAGACGGCGTCGTCCGGCATGTCGGTGGCGTCTGCCAATCCCTCCCCGCACTCCGGGCAGGCATCCTCGTCGGGCGGCTCGACCTCGTCGATCTCCAGCGTGAGCTGGGTCCGGTAGGTCATCCGCGTCTCCGGGTCGTAGAAGTACCTCTCGCCCCAGGTGAACCCGTCCTGGTCGTACGCGGTCAGGAAGCGGTCCACGAAGTCCGAGTAGAGGTCGTCCTTGTCGCCCCAGCGGTGGAGGCGGTCGGCGACCTCCCGTGGCAGGGCCTTCCCGGCCGGCGCCGGCTGCGGCTCGGCCAAGTGCCGCTGGACCAGCGCCACGACGGCCGCCTCGGGCTTCACCCGGAACGCGTAGACCCCGTCGGGCATGGGCGTCACGTCGAACCACGCCGACGCGGCGACGAGCTTCGCCGCGAGAGCTGCCGCGGGCCCTTCCCCCTCGACGAGCGCCAGATGCGTCGCCGGTCCCCCCGCCCCGTTGCGGCTCATCGCGACCTCCGTCGGATGTGCGCGAGGAGGTCGGCGGCCAGTCCCTTCTCTTCGATGAAGTCGAGCGTCACGCGGAGAACCGTCGTCTCCGACAGGAGCCGCTCGACCGACAGGCGGTCGACCGCCTGCCGGAGATCCTGACGCGGCAGGGTCCTCTTGCGCTTCATCCGCCACCACCCTTCCCGGCGCGGAGGCGGTACCGCTCGAGCACCTCCGTCGGGAGGTCGCGCACGAGCCGGTCGAGGTCGAACACCCCCGAGGGCGGCGCGAACTCGACCTCGGGCACGATGTGGTCCGCGTCCTCGCCGTTGTCGTACATGAGGATCACGTCCTCTCCCGGGTCGGCCGGAAGAATGATCAGTTCGACGTCGTCGAGCGCCGTCCAGGTCTCGCCGTCGTTGAGGACGACCATGGACAGGAGGCCGCGCGTCGCATCCCCGACGGTGCGCGTGAGGTTCAGGCGCTCGCACAGCTCGTCGATCTCGTCGGGCGACAGCGGCTCGTGCGTGCCGGCATCGGTCGCGATGTCGTCCAGGTCCGCCGAGTGGCCGATCACCCGCTGGTAGAGCCGGAGCGCGGCCAGGACGTGGCCCAGCTCCCGGTCGTCGAGGGAGGCGATCACGGCCGACTCCCTGCGCCGCCCGATCCCACGATGACCAGGTCGGGCGCGAACCTGCGGGCGACTTCGGGCAGGCCCTCGCCCGCGAGGCGCCCGCGGAACTCCCGCTCGATGACCTCGACGACGAGGTCCGTGACGTCAGTCCACTCCCCGCTCCTGCACTTCCGGTAGATCGACGACGCTTCGAACTCGGCCCGCAGGTCGGAGTCCTCGGCGTAGTCGCCGACCAGGGCGACGCGGCAGCCGGCCCAGCGTCCGACGGCCGGATGCGGCTCGAGGTCCCCGCTTCCGCGGGAGACCGGCATCGCCGCGCAGAGCACGACGAGCGCGGCGCCGGAACCCGGCCACGAGCCGGCCTGCTCGCAGAGCTTGAGGCCCCCGCCCAGGGAGCGTGGGTCCACGAATTCGCGACGGTCCAGGCACACCGCCAGCCAGTACTGTCCCATGGATCTCCTTTCGTCCCGTTGCCTACGGCACTGGCGGCCGCACGAGGCCGAGCCCGTCCGGGTCGGCCAGCTCCGCGGCCTCGGCCAGATGCCGCTCGCAGACCTCGTCGGTCCCTTCCAGATCGGCCAGCGTCAGGGCGACCCGGAGCACCCGAAGGGTCTCGGGCGCCATCCGCGTCGCGTGCCCTGCAGGGTCCTGCACGAGTTGCCGAGCTTGGCTATCCGCGGGCAGCAACCCGTCGATGTCCTCGGCGATCAGTCGGGCGTTGACCGGAGCCGAGAGGCCCAGCCGCGCTGCCCGGCGTGTCTGCCGCTCGCGCGCCGCGGCCACTCGCGCCCTCGCAACCGACAGCGTCGGCTGCGCGGCTGCGTCCTCCCCTGCGGCGACGGGCCGGACCCGGGCGCGGATGTCGAACGCGTCGCCCAGCGGGAAGCGCGTCCGCGCCTTGTAGCGTTCGATGGCCGCCGGCCTGCACCCGCAGGCGCGAGTCGCGCTTCCGTGGTGGCCGCAGGGGCACGGATTCGCGGCGGCGACGAGCTGGAACCTGGCCGGCATCCGGACGGTCCCGTCCGAGCGGCAGATGGACGCCTCGCCCGTGAGCGCCGCGTGGCGGACGATCCCGAGCGCACCCGTGTTGAACTCCGGCAGCTCGTCCAGAAACAGCACGCCGTGGTGCGCCAGACTCGCCTCCCCGGGCCGCGTCGGATTCCCGCCGCCCAGGAGCCCCGCGAAGCTGACGGTGTGGTGCGGTGCCCGGAACGGCCGCATTGCCGGGTCGTGGCGGTCGGGATCCAGCAGTCCGGCGGCCGACCGGACGGTCGCCGTCTCGCGAGCCTCGTCGAAGGTCGGCGGCGGCAACAGGCGAGGCAGGCGCGAGGCCAGCAGCGTCTTGCCCGACCCGGGCGGGCCGACCAGGAGCAGGTGGTGTCCGCCGGCGGCGGCGACCTCGACGGCCCGCTTGGCCTCGATGAGTCCCAGGATCGCGTCATCGTCCGGCGTGGACGCCCGACGGTTCGGGTCCGGGGGGACCGGCGTGGCGAGCCGCTCCTGCCCCTTGAGGTGCAGGACCACGTCGCCCATGGTCGCGGTGCCCAGGACTTCGATGCCGTCCACCCACGGCGCGATTTCGCGGGCGTTCCGGGTCGGCAGGATGACGGTCTTCGCGCCGTCGGCCTTCGCGGCCAACACCATGGGCAGTGCGCCGCGCACGGGCAGGATCGACCCGGCCAGCGTCAGCTCCCCCGCGAGCCACGCCGTGTCGGCCGCCTCCAGAGGGAGGTGACCGGTCGCGACCAGCAGGCCGATCGACACGGGGAGGTCCAGGGCGGCCGAGCGGACCGGAGGGTCGCCCGGAGCGGCGCCCATCGCCACGCCGCGGAGCGGGATGTCGAAGCCGCACCGCCGGAGCGCCGACTGCACGCGGACCAGGCACTCCCGGGCGGCGCGCTGCACCCACCCCGTCCACCGCGGCGCCGACCACCGCGGGTCGTACTCGATCTCGATGACGGTTTCGCGTGCGGCGACGCCGTCGAGGACGGCGCCGCGGACTCGTGCGAGCAACTCGGGTCTCCTTTCTGGAAGAGGCCGGCCGGGAGGCGGGCAAGGTGCTTGGCGATGCCTACCGCGCTACACCCCTGTGGGGCGCCCGCCCCCCGGCCTTCCCCGCGGGGAACTACGCGTCGATCAGCAGCTCGAGCGACCCGTCCTCGGGGTCCAGGTACTCCCGCCACGAATCGGCGCAGGCGTGGAGGTTGCGAAGGAATGCCAGCGCGTCCTCTTCGGACGCGACCGGCTGCCGCCGCAGCTCCTCGACCTCGGCGATGGCGAACGACATGTGCCGCTCGTCCATCTCGGAGAACCGGTCGAGGATGGCCACGCCGTCCTCCCACCGCACGCGGTACTGGTCGCGGGAGACCTCGTCGGCGTACTCCATGCCGATCTCGGACTTCGCCTGGGAGACCGCCGCCAGGAGGTCGATCGCCTCGTCGGCCGAGACGAACGCCCCTGCCGACGGACCCCAGCGTCGGACCTCGGGCCGCATGTTCCGGCCCACTTTCAGTCCTCCAGGACGATGCGCCGGGCCGGCCGGTCGATCACCATCGTGTCCAGGACGGACTGGACCTGGGCCATCCCGTCGCGGACCTTGGTACGGATGGCATCGCTGGCCCGGAGCGCGCTGGCGTCCACGCCGTCCAGCACGCTCCGGCAGCGGCCGACCAGGTGGGCGAGCTGGTCGTCGTCCGTGACGTTGCGCGGGTCGAACAGGTCGAGGTACTCCGCCATGTTCTCGACGAGCGAGTCGCGGAAGACTTTCGGCTTCCCGTCCCCGTTGCCCTGGAGACGCTCGACCATGTGGTCGACGAGGTCGGAGAGCCCGGCGCGCAGGGCCTGACGGACCTCGTCGGACGCCTCCTTCCACTGCGACTCGGCCTTCTGCTTCTCGCGCTCGAAGATGTCCTTGCGGATGCCCTCGAGCTTCTCAGGCACGCCGAAGGCGAGGTAGCGGACGTCCACGTAGAACGTCGCGCGCACCTTCTCGTCGCCCGGGTAGTCGCTCGCGTCGAAGAGGCCGTTGAGGCGCTTCTTCGCGTCCTCGACCGACCGGTCGTAGACGGCCAGGAACGCGTCGGTAAGGAACCGACGCTTCTCCTGGTACTCGACGATCTTCGCGTCCACCTGCTCGACGAGGTCGAGCGGGATGAGGTACGTCCCGCGGCGGAACGGCGACGGGAGGGCACGCTTGCCCAGCCACGCACGCACTTCCCCGTCGAGCGTCTTGATGGCGTCCAGTTCCTTCGACTCCAGGATCGCCTTGGAGACGTGGAGCAGGTCCTTGTCGGCGTCCACCTGGATGCTGGCGGCGGCGACCTTGCGGCGGGTGCCGAGGCACCCCATCGTGAGGCTGAGGCACACGGCCCGGTCGAACAGGCCGTGGCTCTTCTCCATCGGCAGCGGGACCTGCGCGGCGCCCGCCTGATCGTTGGACATGTCCTTCCCCTTTCGGTAGTTGCGCGCCGCGGCCGTCCGGGCCGCGTCACGAGAGGTCACGACAAGTTGACAGCGGGAGCCCGGCTTGCCAGCGTTGCGCCGTGGCCCCGTGCCGTCTCGGGTTTCCCCCCATCCGAGCGGTGCGGGGTCTCCTTCTCCGGGCCCGCCCGTTTCACGGACAGGGAAATCAGGGTGTCGGCACGGCGATGCCGGTCTCGATGATCGCGCCGTCGCCGACGACCACCTCGGCCTCGGGCACGGCGTCGAGATCGGCCGTCGAGTAGCGCTCGTTCAGCAGGTGCACGGTCTGGTTGGCCGAGCCGCGGAGGCCACGCTCGACCCGCTCGTGCTTGCGGTACGGGCCGGCGATCACCACGTCGGCCAGCCTCGTGACGTCCAGGAACCCCGGGGTCTTTGCGATGTGCTCCCAGTCGTAGCCCGTGAACAGGACGATGGAGAGGCCCGTCGCCCTGCGGATCTCCCGCAGGAGCGTACCGACCGCCGCGCGCTGCTGGAGCGGCTCGCCGCCGGAGATCGTCACGCCCTCGATGTCGCGGGTCGAGCGCACCCAGTTCACGACGTCCGCGACCGGCATCGCACGGCCGCCCTCGGGATCCTGGGCGCCCGTGTTGCAGCACCCGTCGCACCGGATGGAGCAGCCCTGCGTCCAGATGACGGCCCGGCAGCCGGGGCCGTTGGCGTAGCTCCGCTCCAGGAGCGCGTGGATCCGGACGGTCAGTGGCGGATGCATCGTCTCGCCTCGAGCGGCACCTCGTGCGCCTCCCGGGTCGCCGTCCGCCTGATCACCCTGCCGAGCGCCTTCTCGACCTCGACAGTGAGGTCGGTGCAGGCCTTGCCCCTGGCGCCGATGACGTGGAGCGCCACCTCCCCGTCCTCGCCGACGACGACTTCGATCTCGACGGGCCTCATGCCGACCTCCGCAGGACCAGGTGGAGCTTCCCGGCCTTCTCCTCCTCGCGGATGACGCGGAATCCCCTCTTCCGGAGACTGGCGACGGCGACGTGGCGGCCGTAGCGCTGGAGAAGCCGGCTGCGCCAGTTCTGGCCGTACCCATTCTCCCGGTCGTACTCGGAGACGATGGCGTCGAAGGCGCCGGCGTCGTTCTTGCGGAACCCGATGTCGTTGGACAGGGGCCCGACGTGCTCGCGGCGGACGATCACCTCCGCCTTCTCGGGACGCAGGTCCCCCTCGTAGCCGCACAAGTGCTGTGGCTGGTCGTGGATCTCCACCCTGGCAAGCCCCACGTCGCCCAGGGCGGCGACGAGGGCGTCGCGGTCTCGGATCTCGAGCGCGATCTGCGTGTAGTGGGACATCAGTTCGACTCCGGGCTGACGGCGCGACCGCCGCCGGCGGTGCGTTCGTAGCGGTAGATCCCCGGGTGGCTGGCCGAGATGAATCGGCCGGACGCCTGGGCGCGAAGGGCCTCGATCTGCTGCGCCGCCGACCGGGCGACCGGCACGACGTTCGCCGATGCCTCGAGCAGGCTGCAGCCCAGCCGCCACGCGAGGTCGCAGCACACGCGGATCTCGGCCCCGGTCCAGCCGTCGTCCTCGGGCAGCTGCTGCGCGGGCAGCTTGTAGCGGTCGAGGTAGATGCGCCAGATGACGTTGCGCTCGTCGGGCGACGGCAGATCGAAGAACCAGAGGCCGTACGTGAAGCGCCTTCGGAGCTCCGGCGGCAGCGCCGCGACGGAGTTGCAGGTCGCGATCCAGAGTGCCGAATCGCCGGACACGGCCGACACCACCTTGAGCGCTGCGCGGATGTTGGCCTCGGACTGGCCGACGAGCGACCCCTTCATGCCGCCCATGTCGAAGACGATCGTGGGGACCTTGCCCGTGTTGCCCGTCGCCTTCGCCCACGCCGACTTCCCGCTGCCCGGCGGACCGACGGCGACGACGCCGGTGGCGCCGTGGTCCTGCATGTACGCGAGCAGCGAGCCCAGCAGGTCCTGGGAGACGCCGGATGTGTCGCCCGCCGCGCCGGCGAGCGCCTTCTCGACTTCGTCGAGGAAGACCACCGCCTTCGGCGCTGCGTTGCCGGCGAGGATGCGGTGGCCGAACGCCTTTGCGGTTTCGAGGCCGCCCAGGCCGTCGTAGGTCTCGCCCGAGCGGTTGACCGACAGTCCGGGCGTCTGCTCGATCATGTGGCGCTTCCTTTCCCAGAGCGCGTCGAGGTCGAGGCCCGACTTGCGGAGCGACATCGCGGTCACCTGCTCGGCGGGGAACGCGGCGAGACCGCGCAGGGCGTCCACCGCGCGAGCGAGCACCGTGCCGTCCGGCGCCGGGAGCTGCGCCGCCTCGAACTGCGCCGCGACGATGGACCTGAGCTGGTCGCCGTCGGGCAGTGGCTCGTCCAGGACGAGGACATCCTGCTGGAGCTCCGGCGGCAGATGGAACGCGGGGCCGAGCATGATGACGGTCCTGCCGTCCCGCTTGAGTTCGTCGCGGAGGTTCCAGATGGCCTGCACGACCGCCTCGGCCGCGGCGCCCTCCAGGTACCGGTGGGCCTGGAGCACGAACAGGATGCACTCCCTGGACAGGCGGACCGCCCGGTCCAGCATCGCCGCCGGGTCCGTGATCGTCCCGGCATCCTCCCCGAACGCCGCTTCCACCGCGGCCTGTCCGGCCTCGTTGGCCGGCCGGACGCCGCGGACGACGTCCCACGCCAGCATCGGCGCCTCGATGCTCCTGGCGATCGCCTCCATCGTTGCCGCAGCGTCCGGCGTGGCGATGGCCACGAGCGGGACGGAGACCCGGCGCGCGGCGCGCACCTGATCGATGATCTTCATGTCGATGTCCGTGGCCCCGGATGCGGGGTCAGAAGGCCCGGTCGTCGTCGGACTGGCCGTTGCCGTCGCCGAAGCGCGACCCCACGTCGAGCCGCGCGAAGCGCTCGAACCACTCGCGGTGCTTCCCCACCGGGTCGGCCGGCTGCACCGAGGTCACGATCGGCAGGAAGTAGTTGCCCTTCGCGCTGGCTTCCCTGCGGAGCTTGAGCACGCACTCCAGGTCGTTGAGGGCCACCCGCCTTTGCCAGGCCAAGGTCCGGACGATCTTGATCGTCCGGATCGCCGCGCCGTGGAACCCCATCGCGAACGGGGTCTCGGTCGCGAGGTCCAGCGCGATCATGAGGAACGTGTCGCGGCATTCGGGGCGCCCCTGTCGCGGCCACTCGGCCTTGGGGCACACCGGGCGGAGCCGCCGGCCGGCCACGATGCAGCACGCCTCGCTCACCGGCTTCTCGATGAACGAAGACGGGTAGAGCCCGTCGTCCGAGCGGCAGATCGGGTCGCTGCCGATCTCCGCGCCCCACAGGACGCGGCCGCGCTGGATGCGGAGCGGCGCCAGCCGAAGCTCGTTCCGCTCGGACCCGTCGAGGTTGCTCCGGAACGTCCCTGGCGTTCCCTCCTTGCTCGTCGGCTGCACCACGGCGTAGCGCGGCACCAGCACGTCGTCCTCGTACACGGGCCCGCCGTCGTCGGGCGGGACGATCGCCCGCTCCCCGCACGCCTCGATCGCTTCGCCCTGGGCCACCGCCCTCTCCGTCGCCATGTTCGCGCTCATCGCGTTCTCCTCCCAGGCCGACTACTCCCTGTCGGCCAACTCCTCGTGCTCGACTTCCTTCGTCGCGAATCCCGTCGCGTCCCCGTGCCAGCACAGGGGCCGATACCTGCACGGCCCGTACGCACTGCGGCACGCGGGGCCGCGCTTGGTCACGTGTCCGAACCTCTCGGCCCGGCGGATGCCGTCGGCGATGCGCCAGGCGTTGACCATCACCTCGCGGCGAAGCCGCGGATCCGCCGGAACGACCACGCGCCGGAAGAACGACTCCGGATCGGACCGGTACGCCTCGACCGCGCGCGCCCCGAACTCCGCCGGCGTCTCGTCCTTCTTGGGCCGGATGGCGGGTTTCCGGACGACGTCCAGCACCGTCCCGGCGGTCGGCGCCTCGACCTCGGCCAGCACCTGGTAGATCGCGGGCTGCGCCGAGATGGCCATCGCCTCGACGTAATCGTCCAGGCTCTCGCCCGTGGTCTTGAGCTCGTAGACCAGCCGGTCGTCCCCGGCGTCGCGCTTGCGGACGACGGCGTCGAGCCTCCCCGCCAGCCGGAACGACCTCGACGCGCGGGCCGTGAGGGGGTTCACGAGCGGGGCCTCGAGCACGCGCTCGGTCGCCAGGATGTCGAGGTCGCGGTCTCGGCTCGTGCCGGTGCCGTTCCACGCCACCATGTACCGTCCGGCCCAGGCCGAGAGCATCGCCCGGACGCGCGCCATGTCGAACTCGATGCGGCGCTCGAGGTCGTCGGACTCGTCGGGCGTCATCACGGCGCGTGCGCGCTCCAGGAACCGTCCGAGGGCGACGGCCGCATTCCGGAACGCCTCGCTGATCGGCAGTCCGAGGTGCAGCGTCTCGATCCCCGCGTGCACGGCGGATCCGACGGCGAGCGCCGGCGGGTACGCCGTGGGGACGATCCGCTCGACGTACGAGAGCCGGTACTCGATCTCGCAGCGTCCCCACGCATCCATCGCGGAGTGCGTGAGAACGCGGAGCGGCCGAGTCTCGGTGATCGGCGCAGGCGCCGGAACCGCCGACGTCGCCGTTGTCGTGGCCTCCATCAGCGTTTCCCCTCCAGCTTCTTGGTCTTCCCGGCGTTGTCATCGTCGTCGCCGCTGAAGATCGCCTCGAACAGGGCTTCGCCGAGCAGGGCGCCGGCGGCCGTCAGCAGCCATTTCCAGAATCCCGGGGACAGGGGCAAGCGTCCTCCTTTCGATTCGGGTCGCGCGGGTCGACTAGGCTGTGGATGCCGGTCGGTCAGCACGGCCGCGCCGTGACGGACGACCGGGAGCCGCGACTCGGGGCACGACGACTGCGCCTCGGTCCGCCGGTGGGCGGTCCGAAGTGCGCCGCGTGACGGCACCCGATGCACCGTGCGCGCTCGACGGCGGCACGGAGGGCGGCCTCCGGGAAGGCAATGCCGAAGCGGCGGACGATCCCGCGGCTCGACCGTTCCGACCAGTTCGCGGACACGCTGCCCGATTCGCCGACCTCCAGGTCCCACAGGCCCAGGATCCCGATCGTCGCGTCCTCGCGGACGACGTGGAACGCGACATGGCCCTTGATCGAGCCGTTGGCTTCCACGCCGATGCCGACGGCGTCGCGACCCACCATGTACTCGCCGCGCCGCCGGAGCGGACTGCCGTTCGCCGTGCACCAGACGACGGCATGGCCGTCGCCGGAGGCGTCGGCGCAGCCCTCCTCGCGGAGGAGGAGCTGCAGGACGGAAGGCACCCGGAGCTCGCGGGCCCACCCGAGCAGCTCCGAGAAGTCACGCTGGACGCCCCCCTCCAGGCGGAGCAGCGGCACGCCGTCGATCGCGCCGCGCCCGCCGCAGCGGCGGCAGGTCCGCGCAGCCGGGCGGCCTTGTTCCCTGCCGAACAGCGTGCCCGTGCCGTCGCAGGCGGGACAGGGGACGCGGCTGCACCGTTCGCCCTCCGAGGCGGACCGGACGATCGTCCGGAGCGCAGGGAGGTCGGGCACTGCGACCCCGCCGGGCACCGGTCCCACGGTTGCACTGACCAGCATCACGTACCTCCTTGTTGATGATGCGGCCTCCCGACCTGGGGTCCGGAGGCCGGGAAACGGAAGAACGATCCCTCGCTCAACCACCTTATGACGGCGGGGAGGGCGCAGTTGCGCGCTGCGCGCGGGTCGGCTGACTGGGTCCCGGCGCGGGTACGCCCGGCGCGGGCGCGACCGGCAGACGACACCGGCCGGCCGGTCCTATCCTCTTATGACGCACGCGTGGAACGGTCTTTCATCGAGGCCCGGAGACCCGCCGGATCCGGTCCTGCGGCACGTGCCGGGGAGTCGCGCAGACCGCTCGGCGCAACACGCAGCCACGGAACGTTGCCAGAACGGTCGTCGCCCGCCCGCGTGGCGGCTTGCCTGCGGTCCCGGGGAGGTGGTACTGCTGGCCCTGCCAACGGAGGTTTGCGGGTGTCAGCGGTCGCGTCGGTGCTGCCCCTGTCCGACCTTGCCGGGACCCGCCATCCCGGCGTCAGTTCGGGGGTCGGCGCCTCCTACCTGGAAGCCGTTCGCGTCTGCCTCGACCGCCACCACTCGCCGCCGGTGCCGTTCTCCCTGTTCCGTGAGGCCGACTCGCGCGACGTGATGGTGGTCTGGGACGCGACGGACGATCTGCTTCGAGGTGCCTGGGCCAACTCGACCGACGCGACCGAGGCCGGGGCGTACGCGTGCGCCATCGCGGCGGTCGACCTGAGCGAAGGCATGGTGGCCGTGCGCCGCGCGGAGACCGGCACGGGTGCCGACTACTACGTGGCTCCACCCGGGGGAGGCGTCGACGATCTCGAGGACTGCTTCCGGCTGGAGGTGTCCGGAGTGGACGCCCGCGGCGAGCGGGAAGTCGAGCGCCGCCTCAAGGACAAGGTCAAGCAGGCCGCGAACGGCGCGTCTTGCCTTCCCGCGCTGGCCTGCGTCGTCGGGTTTCGTGCCCGCGTCATCAAGCTGCGGTACGTTCGGGAGTCGTCATGACCTGGGCCGAGCACCACGCGAACAGCGAGCGGCTCGCCGCCGAGGCCGAGGAGGCCGCGCGCAGGGGCGACCGGGATGCCGTACGCGTGCTGTACGCGAAGGCGGCTGAGGCCGAGGAGCAGGCGCTCGCCGCGATCGACCCGGCGAAGTCGCGGACGTTCGGCGTCACGGCAGTGAGCGCGGGTGCCCTCTGGCTCAAGGGCGACGCCCTCGACAGGGCGCAGGCGGTCATCATCCGTGCCCTGGCGAGCGTGGGTCTGCCGGCGTTCGCGCAGACGCAGTTGAAGGAACTTCTCCAGCGCGTCTGGGACGAGGAGGGCCAGCGCGCGGCGGGCGTCCAGTTCCTGCCGCAGGACGTTCTCGTGTCCGTCAAGGGCGGCCAGGTCATCCGCGGCGGGGCGCCCCTCGATCTCGTCGTCGAGAAGGTGAAGGGGATCCAGTCCTTCTTCCACCGGACGGCCGAGATGCTCCTTCGGCGTCCGTACCGCAAGCGGGGCCCGGCGGAGGAAGACATCCAGCAGATGTGCCGGCCGTGGGTGATCCAGGCACAGCCGGGGAGCTACCAGTTCGCGGTGCGCATCCAGCGGCCGGCGCAGACCGAGCTGTTCCCGGATCCGGTGCCCGAACTCGTGGAGATATCCTCGACGTTCCTGTCCGTGCTCAGGGCATCAGCCGAGGATCCGGAAGGGGCGCTGCCCGCGCTCGTGCCCGACGCGGAGTACCGGCCGACGTTCGTCGAGCTGGCGCGGAACCTGGCGCCCACCGGCAAGACGTGCGAGCGGCTCGAGGTGCGTGCGGCCGACGCACCGACTGCAAGCGCGATCGTGCTGGACCCGGAGACGCGGAAGGAAGCGAGGCGGACGCTCAAGAAGCTCCGCCCGAAGGAGGCCGGGAAGGCGGCGGACGCCCGGCGACAGGTGCGAGGGATCCTCCGCGCCGTCCATCTGGACCGCGACTGGCTGGACGTCGTGCTGCCGGACGGGCAGAGGAGCCACGTCAAGGGAGTGGACGAGGTCGTCGACGACGTGATCGGCCCGATGGTGAACC